>QNEG01000345.1 GCA_003645115.1 bacterium
AACCATGCCCATATCTGCTTGAAGCAACGGACATGGAAGTGCTGCACAGTCCAAGAACCACCGCTACAATCGAAGGATATGACGATTTCGCTGTTTTCGTCGGTATTACCGGACTACCGGAAGCTGAACATCAGGAAGAATTTATTCTGAATATATGCACAATGGATAGGGCGTGGTACGCTTTCCCGTTCTATATAAAATTCGGGATTTTATCTGGTTCCGGCATGATGCCTGTCGCTGTGCTCCCAGCGGATACAGCGATAACCGATACCACAACATTGATTATCGATGCCGGTGGTTCATATCACACAGACCCGGCACTGAGTGATTACATGGACTACTATTTTGTTGTGGATGACACTCAAGTTGTCAGTTCCGGCGGGATGCTTCGCCGGCGGTTCGACGAGGGCGAGCATACCATCTGGTTGCTTTTGCACGACCCATTTGGCGGATTCTCTATGGATAATATGCACATCGGTGTCGCACTGGGTGTTGACAGGAATAAAGCGGATATTGGCGAATGTAGTGCCCTATCGATATCCTGGGGTGGCAAAGCGGCACAAGGAATATATCCACTATCGATAGTATTGCCTTATGCAGGCGATGCTGATGTGAACATTTATAACATTATGGGGGAGCGAATTACTACTATTTTCTCCGGCAAGCTATCCGACAGGGAAATTATTTATTGGGATGGCAAGAATGAGTCGGGAGAAATCCAACCCACGGGTATCTATTTTGCAACAGTGCATTTTGCGGATATGATATCGAGCTGCAAAATCATAAGAATGAAGTAAAAGGAATAATTACACACTTATGTTTTCTGCATTGAATTCCTAACAGCAATTTTCCCTTGACTTTTCCAGAAAATTGAATATTGATTTAATTATATTATTTCCGAAATAAACATCCTCCAAGGAGGTCCGCTCGGAAGTCTATTGTGCCTGAGTTACGGTTGTTTTTTGCGCAGGGGGCAATTTTGAACCGTTGCTGTAGCGCGATAGATGGAGTGTGTCTCCGTCGCGTAAATCCTCTTATATTGCTTCTGCTGATTTGCATCGGTATATCATCGATTGCATATTCGGCGGATTGCTGTGCCCCAAAGGGTATATTTCCTTCAGACCCATCATCGATGTGGCAACAGATTAATGGTTTTATAAATCTGGTTTCTATTCAATCCATTCAAGGCAAGATTTGCGGTATATTGCTACCCGAAGAGAATTATTTGATTGCCGGTAGTGTTATGGGTGCGGGATATCAGCCTTTACAAAGCAGAATTTTCGATAGAATTATTCTCGTTGTAAGTGATAAATCGCTCGGTACCGGTGCATACATACCCAAAGCGGAACGATTTGTTACATCTATTGGCGTTACATCTTCCGATGAAATCTTTGCAAATAAAATCCGCAATGAAATCGATGGAATATCATTAACCGATGCCTGTCCGCCGGAATGCTTTTGGTATCAACTGGGATTTTTACAGTGTCTCTTCGGTAGTCATCCCATTCTCCCATTGATATTGGGAGATATCGGTCTTGTCGATATCGAATCGATTACTACTCGACTGGCGGAAATTGCCGGTGATGATAGAGTTATTGTTATCGGTGTGAGTAATCTTGCGAGTGGAAACGACCTTATCGAACTTAGTTGTCGGGACCGCAGAATTATCAGGAGTCTCACCGAATTAGATTATCGCAACCTCTGGGGTGATACACATTCCGATGCGGTCGAGCTGTCCGCAATTGAGAGCGCTGTTTTTACCGCTGCACTCGCAAAAAAACTCGGTGCAAATAAGGGAAAAGTACTTAAACATATTGTAACATCGGGATTGCTCATACATAAGCATATTGGGATGGCTGCAATTGCATGGCATGGCGAGTGCGAGAAAGCGAATTCTACTAATCGACGAGCACAAATATCACCTGCCGAAGGATATCAACTATGGGAACTTGCAGCAGCAGTAATCGTTCGACGACAGAATATAGATTTTCCACGGAAATTACATGGAGTATCATCGGGAGTATTTATTTCGGTTTCACGCGGCGATACTATTATTGCTCAAACCGGCGACCTGTTCACAACGATGTCACTTGCACAGGCGGTCAAAAAATTCGCTACACTGCTTGTATCAGCAAATCCTATGGGTAGATTCTACTCTAAAAATCTAAGGGGAGCAAAACTCTCCATCTGTATAGCCGATCCGGTGGATGGGATTAGTGAACCTACTTCAGATATGGGCGTTTATGTTCGACTTGGCGAGAAAATCGGTGTGCTTCTTCCCGGTGAGGGAGCCGATATAAAACCGAAGCGTCGTATGGAACTCGCATGTTTACGCGCAGGAATCCCAACGAAAAACCTGTCTGTGTCCGGAGCAGATGTTCATTTCTTTACAGTTCGAGTATTTTCAGGGATGCTGCCATTGGAATAGATATAGTTTGCTATGAATAAACATGAAAATCGATGCACGACATATCGCAGGATTTATTGCCGGAGTTCTATTTGTTACCGGTTTGGTTTCTCTTTTTTCGGGTTCGCGTAAATCTTCTGCTATTAAAATCGAAAGAATAGGGGAAGAGATTAATCTATCGTGTGTTTGTTGTGGTGCTATTAAGCCCGATCAGGCATTGTTTTGGGCATTAGTCGATAGGGGAGTTCCCCCGCGAATTGTCGATGCAGTGGGAAAATCGCTATCATCCGTTCTGGATATGCGCAAAATATATCCAGGCGATAGATATATGCTCGAATATTCGCCCGCAGGAAGTATGAAGCGTTTCGAGTTAGTTCGTTCCCCTTGGGAGAGGTATATAGTTTCTCCCAATGGTAGCACTCTTGTTGCTATTAAAGATACAATACCTCTAACACGAACGGTTTTTGCCGCGGAAGGAGTTGTGAAAAACACATTATGG
>QNEG01000346.1 GCA_003645115.1 bacterium
AAATCGCACAATGAATAACTATAGTATGATTTGGCAACCCGATGTATCTGACGCCAGCAATATATTTCTAATGAGAATTACCACCCAGGACGGGCGAAAAGCAACCAGAAAGATAATTTATTTGAAATAATAACCCAATCGTTCAACCACTATCTAATCAAATATATCCTGTTCATTGGGTTTCCATTATCGGTTGTTATATGTGTCCAATAGATTCCCGAGGGCACATTGTGTGCTTGATTGTCCTTGCCATTCCATAATCTTAAGTTCATTTCTGCTTAAGTTTATTTCAAATATATAATTCGTTTTGCTATCTTTTGTTCATCGGACATTGTCGCATAGATTAAATATATTCCCGATGGGACTGATTGAGCGGGTGTCCAGATGAACCCCCTACTCGCTCCGCCTGCGCTCCGCTCGTTTGTCCCCCTTATCGAGGGGGACAAAGACCCGTCAGCGTCGAAGGAGGTTACAATATTCCCTCGCAAATCGTATATCGCAATTGTTGGTAGAGAGGCGAGATTTTGTGTCTCTATGGTAATGGCCACAGATGAATTGAACGGATTGGGATATGCGAAGATATTGATATTATTCGGTTTATGAGTGATTAATTCATCTGGTGTAGAAAGTGGTTCGGCGAATATCCACATAACCGCATCGGCGACCACAACAGAACCATCGGTGGTTCCGCTATCCACGAGTTGAACGAATCCCGAAGTTCCACTGTCGAATGCGAATCTTCCCAGATAATGCCAATCGCTTCCCGAGTCGCGCTGACTGACTATTACAGTGTCCTGTTCGGTGCCCACGATTCGAATGGGAATATTATTGCACCTGTTAGAACCGCCATACCACCACATATATATGTCATATTGAGCATAATTTGGCAGTTCGGGAGTCCAGGTGGCACGGTCTATATCTCCGCCAGCATTGCAATACATATAATCATTATCCCAGCCCGATGAGGGACTATATGTGCCATCATACCAAACTCCAATGATTGAAAATTCAGGGTCGCCATTATCCACTATTATGGAATCGGTTCCACCGCTGGAGTAAAGTCGATTAAATACGCTGTCTCTAATGGATGGAATAAGTGGATAGAAATTAGCGCCTGGACAAGCAGTGGAGGCATCGGGCCAATCTCGATGTCCCAATATAGTGGGCACATAATACCTATGTTCACCATCGCCATTCCAATCTGAACCGTAAGGGTCGATTCCATATTGGTCACATTTCCAGGAGATGAGGTCATAAATCGCATTTAGAGTAGCGTGGCATACTGTATCTGTTTCGAAATTGCCCATTACGGAAAATCCCATAGTTTCATAATTATGATACGATACATGAGCACCCTGAACATTCATAGTGGATAAATCGGCGCAATAACGACCGTGATAAATATTCCCCAGATGGTCGAGAACGAAATTGTAGCCGATATCGTTCCAGCCTCGAGTGTGGACATGATAATTCCATATATTCCTCATTTGAGCACAGGGGTCGGAGGGGGTAGATGTAGCTCCAGCAGTATGGTGTATAGTTATATGGGTGACCAGGTCGAAATAGATTGGAGTTCCTCGGTAGAATGTATCGGGGACATCGCAATTCCAACCATCCGGTCCACGAGATACATATTCCGGCATCGGATATTCCAGCGGAGATACAGTTTTTACATTATAATCTGTCCATCCGCAATCCATAAATACAAAATCTATTCGCTCGATAATGGGCGATGTATTACCATTTCCGTATAATTTCAATTCTGCTCGATAGAATTTTGCTGGTGGTTTCGCAGTCCAGTATGGATTTGCGTATAAATAGCCATCATGGAAACCCTCTTGGATATTGGGTTCTATTTCTGGCTCTACAATCGGTCCCAGCCATTTATTCCCATCGTAAGACCAGAATAGTCGGGCGATTATCCGCGTTCTATCGGGCAATTCTCCCTTTATGCGGATGGAAAATCCAGTAAAATCATCCAGCGTAGATTTAACCGAAGCAGTAGTTAATATCCCCGAGTTATAGTTCGGTTCGATTTTCATTACATTCCCTATCTGAATATTACTCGAATTGTGAAAATCGATATCAGCACTGACATATTCTGTTGGATACGGCGATGTCCCAGCTAATATTAAGCAAGAGTATAAAATTACTATAATTATTGCAAATTTCATAATATTATCCTCCATTTATCGAAATTGTTTAGTATAATATAAATATAATAAATTCAGTTCAAAAATCAATATCGAATAAAGATAATAATACTTTTTATTCATCTGCGCTAATCTGTGGTTCAGCCAATTTAATCTCACTCCCATTTCGCTTTTATCTGTTATCTGCGTCCACTTGTGTGTATCTGCGGTTTCTATTTTCTCTGCTATTCCAGTAAAAATAGAAATCCAGAGAATAGTGAAACTTAACTAATCGAACATTTTAGATGGGATATTATCGGCTGGTCTGTATAGGTATCTTAAAAATAGGACAATATTTTTCTTTAGGACTTTGCGCGAGACTACCGCATCTAAAAAACCGTGTTCTTGGAAAAATTCAGAACTCTGGAATCCTGGCGGAAGTTCCTGTCCAATAGTTTGCTGAATTACTCGAGGTCCCGCAAATCCCAGTAATGCTTTCGGTTCGGCGATAATTATATCACCCAGCGATGCATAACTCGCCATAACTCCAGCAGTAGTGGGATTGGTTAGAACAGAGATGTAAGGAATATTTTCATCATCCAGTTTAGCTAACAATGCCGATGTTTTTGCCATTTGCATCAAGGATAGAATTCCCTCCTGCATTCTTGCGCCGCCCGATGCCGATATGATTATTAGTGGAATCTTTTTATCCAGTGAGCGTTCTATGGCTCGAGCGACTCGTTCACCGACCACAGAACCCATACTAC
>QNEG01000347.1 GCA_003645115.1 bacterium
CAATAAATATTATGAAGAGGAAAAATAAAAATTATATCGTCTTGTGGATATTGGTTTGCTGGTTCGTTGTTGTCGGTTGTGGTTCTTCTCCCGAGGCTGATATTACTCCGCAATTGGATGAAGACAATTCTATGTATTGCATCTGTCGAGGAGAAATAGTCCCCGACCAGGCATTATTCTGGGCGCTGGTAAATAAAGGTGTCCCACCCAAGGTGGTAGAATCTTTTAGAATTGCATTGGAGGATGTCCTGGATATGCGAAAGATATACCCCGGTGATAAATACGAGTTAATATACGACGCTGTCCAAAATGTTTGTTCATTTAAATTGATTCGCTCACCCTGGGAAAAATATGTGGTATTGCGAAATGATGATAAGTTAGTAGCGGTAAAGGATTCGATACCATTGACTCGCACTATCTTTTGTGCCGAGGGAACAGTAAACAATACTTTGTGGGAATCTATGCGCAATGCTGACATAGAACCTAATGCGATAATGAATTTCACCGATATACTCAGCTACGATTTCGATTTTGTCACCGATACTCGCAATGGTCACCGGTTTAGGATTATGTATGAAAAAATTTCTTTCGGCGATTCGGTTATCGATGTGGGAAGAATACTTTTGGCACAGTATGAAACTCCCGATACTACTCATACCGCTATCTGGTATGTATCTCCCGATAAACGCGAGGGCTATTTCGATCCCGATGGCAAATCTATGCGGAAATCATTACTGAAAACACCATTGAATTATCGAAGGATTAGTTCACATTTTTCATATAAAAGATTTCATCCCATATTGAAAATTTATCGTCCTCATTTGGGAGTGGACTATGCAGCACCCACTGGAACTCCAGTAGTAGCATCCGGTTCGGGGAAAGTAGTTTACGCTGGATGGAAAGGCGGATATGGAAATTTCGTGCATATAAAACACTCCAATGGAATCGAGACTATGTATGGACATCTTTCTAAATTTGGCAAGGGAATTCGAGCTGGAGTTCGAGTAAAACGCGGGCAGATAATCGGATATGTGGGCGCCACTGGATTGGCTACCGGTCCGCATCTGGATTATCGAGTAAAAGTCAAGGGTAAATTCGTAAATCCCGAAAAATATGCATTCCCCGCAGAACCGCCAGTGAAAAGGAAATACAGAGACCAATATAAAAAATATGCAAAATCTGTAATCAATGGTGCAAAATTAATTGCGTTTTCGCAAAATAAATCACAAATTTGAAAGATTTGTTTTTAAATAGAAAATATTTGTGTATCGGAGAAAAAGGAATATTTTGAGCATAATCTATGTATTTTATAAAGATAAGGGGGCAATCCAATGAGGAGAAGCTTTGCATTGATGTTATTCATAGTTGCGTTTGGACTGATGATGGCTCAAGAACCACCACCATTGTCCGCAGCATTGACAAATCCGGGTTATAGATATGCACCTTCGGGAGCTATTACCGTTTGCATCACTCCAGCTTGTTCTTTGAGCAATCCAGCTGGAACTCATTATCAATTTAAAAGAAATACCATTCTTGCCGCGGTTTCGAGAGATAGTATTACTCCACCAATGGCGGAAAATTGTTGCACTTTTTATGGTGCTGAAGATGGAGAAATTTTTACTTACTATGTCAGGGCGATTCTTGATGAGGATACTTCATACTGGTCGGATTCTGTGATGATTACTCACGATTTGAACCCACCAGAACACATTTCATATCTGGTGGCGCAACATTGTTGTTCCGGAACAGAATGCTCGATATATCTTACCTGGCAGAGAGTAGATGATTTCGCTCTTTCAGTCAACGGTTCCCAGGTGCGAGGTTATGGAATTTATCGTTCTCCCACCACCGGCGGAATAGATATCGGTCTGGGATATATCACTGGAACTACTCCCGCATTGACATTTATTCCATCTGATGGCTCAGAGATATACAATTTTGTGGATACTACTATCACTCCCGGTGCCACATATAGATACACAGTGGTCGCTTTCGATAGTGCAGGTGTCCCTACTTACTCATCTATCGGACATTATCAAAAATATGATAATCCCGTGGTCACGGTTAGTGCTATCGGACCGGGTCTGTGCGATTATCCACTCCGTGCGGTTCTGGAACCTATTCCACCAGTAATCGATTCTTCCTCTTATACCGTGTCTATCGATGCTGAAGCGGTATGGTTGTCTGAAACTCGTATGTATCAATTCATTCGTGAGGATGTTTCCTGTGGAACTATGGATACTACAATTTGGACAAATATACCATATTTTACCTGGTCGTTGAGAGATTGTCATAGTTATAATTTTTATGCTCGGATTCGTGATGATGCGATAGCGGATACTTCAGATTGGTTTATGCGAGGTCCCATATTGGTGGACCGTTCCGGTCCGACTGGAATAGATAGCACAGTTGCTCAGGGTGTCGGCGAAGAAATCCATATCAATTTCTTCATTTCTGATGAGGCACAACTGGATTGTCTTACCGATGATTGCGGTTTTAATTGCGGTATCGGTGTAATGCAGTATAAACTATACAGAGTGAATTATGATTCTCTGGATTCATTCTTCCCCTATGACCCATACGATACCGAACATTTCCTTTACACATATTCTGTAGCAGATACTTACGCTACCGATTTGGAATTGCTGTTTCGCGATGATGGTTCCATCCTGCCATTGGACGATAATGAAACATATATGTATATATTAGTATTATTCGATAGTCTGGGACATTACACATATTATTCCAGCAATATGGACACTGCCACTGCGGATTTGGGTATTGTCCCGCCGAGATTGATTCCGCTGGACACCTGGTCAACCGGTGATTGTGCCACTATTCGAATACTGGATACCAGCTATTGCGATTTCGAATCGCTTTATGTCCAG
>QNEG01000348.1 GCA_003645115.1 bacterium
CCATATTGGTGTTTCCCTTTCGGGAATAGACACCGATGTGGATGAGTATATCAACTCGGGAATCTGGAATGCAATGAGTTTTTTACCGGCTGTTTGTGCCAATTGGGGAACTGATAGATTCATATTTAACATAATCATGGAATCCAAAGAACCGATACCGGTAAGCATATATCCATCGAGTTTCGTTCCGGGATGAAAGCTACCGGCTTTGGTCTGTAATTCCCTATCTAATTGTTCTTTTCGAATTTCTCTATATGCTCGCATATGTGCGCCCGATTTTGCACCGTATTCACGCTCGATTTCTACATTTGCATCTCCGTTTTGTGCAAAATCGATACGAAATGTATCGGTTTGCGCATAAATATCTTGCTTGTTTATTGGAAGATTAACCATTTGTGCACCGTCTGTTCCAACCCATAATGATACTTGCCCATCGCATTCTGTCGGAATGATGTTTGAAGGAACATATTTCATTTGTGGTGCACAAAATATGTTTTCACCATCGATTTGTGCAACGATGAGCGGAGTGCTAAAATATGCAAGGCTGGGAACATCCGATATAGCGGCACGGTCTAATATCGAAGAGCAATAGAGTAATTTGCCATCTATACCCACTCTCTGAAGCATATATATCATAAGTGCACAAATATCCAGTGAATTTGCTATACCGTCATTGAAAATATCCGACACTCTGCGAGGGAATAATCTACTATGTGCAATAGGTATATTCGCTTTTCTATATGATAGATTAAGATACTCGTATATTTTTAACAAAGCTTCTCGTTTGCCGGAATAACCCGTTACAAGCGAGTCTGTAAAATGGTCGAGTTCGGGTGAACCATCGAGTGATTTTTTAAGTGAATCCGTAAGTGCCCGCAGCATTTTCGCTTCATCGATACAAAAACCAATCCAAACAGTTGGAAGAAACATTTGGAGAGGAGCTGTCCACGGCTCAGAAATGAAAGGTTCTATATCATCCTGTTGCCAGGCGATTCTTATCATGTTACTATCTTCTGTTCTTTCAGGAACTGCAAATGAAGAATGACGAACGAATTTATCTCCGAGGGATGCAGGATATTCCACTATAAATTCTCTATGCAATATAGGTTCATCTCCTCCAAATATTACAGTGCTTGCTATAGGATGGACAGGGTCAGCAATATCATAGTCGATGTGATATTGATAATCTATTATTGCACCGATGGATATTTGCGGTGGTGCAAATTTTATGCGGCGTAGAAAATTATACTGCGGATAGTATTGTTCCGGTTCGGAAAACTCGAGTGCAGCATCGTTTAAATGAAAAACATTAGCATCGCCTGTTATAGTTCTGCAGAAATCGACATCACCGTGTTGCCAGGGCGCAAGGAAATAGAAGCTATTTGTAGCAAATAGGCTTTTGCCGCGCTCCGTAAGGATAAGAACCGTAAGTCTTTCGGTATATCGACCGCTGCTATCGGGATTAAATCGATAATGTATGTCGTGATTTAGTATGATATATGATGCGTTCGGATATGTTGCTATGCTATTTACATCTTCGAGGGATTTTATAAGAAGCGAATCATCGATGTCCTCGAGTGTTTTCCAATTATCACCGGGACGGGGATGTGTTAATGTTATACGAAGTACATCTTCTATTGGGAAGCTTATCTGTCCATCAGCAGTCTCTATATATATTTGTTTGTGTGTTATTTTCGATATATTGCATCTTAGTTCCTCTCCGTTTCTAAGAAAGAGCATATCACGGAATGTAGCAGATACAGCAAAGCCGAAAAGAAGAAATGATACCGTTCCGATTATTATCACGAAATTTCTCATCTTTGTTTTCCTTTATTTCACAGAGAGCTTCCGGCGCAAATTTGCAGCCTCATCCTTATAGGAACGGTTAGCGGGTATGTCGGACATATCGGCGATTTTGCCGAGCATGGAAATAGCTGCTATTGTATCACCTGTAATTATATGGTGTTTCGCCAATTCTAGCTTAAATAGTGCACAATCGGGTTTAAGATTCACCGCTTTGCTTAATTCGATAAATGATTCATCTATGGAGGCGTCACCTAAACCATAAGGCTTGCGTTTCAGCAACGATACTGTGCTAACCTGTCTATGCCATAAACCTAAAATGAAATGTGCATTGGGGCATTTTGGATTTAGGGATAACGCATAGTCGATTTCTTCTTTTATTCTTCCAGCGATTGCAAAATCGCAGAATTCGTCTTCTACCAATCCCATATATGCAAGGTTCCATGCCAGTTCGGCATGTGCTTCAGCAATATTTTTATCCGCCCATATTGCCTTGGTTATAATTGCATTTGCTTTACGAAGGGAATCGGTTTTTGCTTTACCTGATAATGCTATTGCAATTCGGTTCATCGCTGCGCCCATTCGCCATTTTATAGACGGATTATCCGGCGATATCCTATCTGCATTTTGATATTGAGCGAGAGCATCATAATATTCGCCGCGTTCCATAAAATGGTCACCAGCTCGTAAAAGTTCTTTAAGTGATGCGCCAAATATTACAAGAACTATAGATGCAATCAGTATTGGAAAAATCTTTTTCACTGAATCTCTCCCGAATTTGGATGAAAATAATTCCGGATATGCCGATTGTCAAGAAAAGGAATTGAAGAATATAATACGCCATAATTTAGAATGGTGCTATTTACCAATATACTTTTCTATTTCATAAGGAGTGGGTCGTCCCAGTAATTGCTGTTCATCTAAAATCAATGCCTCCGTATAATACTGTATCACCTCATCTGTGAATATTCCATCTGCAACGAGGAATTCGCGGTCTTCGCGCATTGCATATGCAGCCTTTGTCAATGTTTCCGGTAGATTTTTTAGTTTCATTCGTTCTTCTGGTTTCCAGGATGAAAC
>QNEG01000349.1 GCA_003645115.1 bacterium
AGATAAAACCGCGAATGCAAGAGCTATATCTTCAGGCATCGAAGCCGTGTGTTGTTTTTGCCATCGGTTCGTGTGCAATATCGGGAAATTTTTTCAGAAAAAGTTATAATATGGCGGGTCCTGTCGAGCGCGCTATAAAAGAAGTGGACCCGAATCCGATAGTTATAAATGTTCCAGGATGCCCACCAAAACCGGAAGCGATGATATCTGCCGTAGTTAAGGCTATCGGATTCATCGACACATTAAAAAAGAAAAAGTGAAGGTAATAAGAACTATGATATAAAAGTTTAGTTAACTCGAATATATACCCCGATAAGGAGATACATGTCCGATAATAATTCGATAGATGTCTTGAAGGAAAAATTGGGCGAGAAGATACGAGATATCGCTCAGCCGCGAAAACGGAGAGTATATCTTATCGTCGATAGAAATGATATTCAAGATGCGGCGCGGATTATTTTCTATGACCTCGGATATAGACTGTGCACGGCGACTGGAATCGATGTGAAAAACGGCGTAGAAATTATATATCATTTCTATCATGACGAGAAGCGGATGATGGTGAACTTGAAAACTGTTGCACCAAAACCCGATCTTGTTACGAAATCCGTTGCTGCGGTATTCAAAGCGGCTGAATGGATAGAACGCGAAATAGCTGAACTTTTTGGAGTAACATTCGAAGGACATCCCGACCCGAGAAAGCTGCTACTGGCGGATGATTGGCCCGAAGGATTGTATCCGTTGCGCACAGATTATCCCCAAAAGAAGGTCGATGGATTCGAACCCCAGGATGTCGATGAACCTCATCCCGATGCAACGCATATATTGTAAGTTTAAAATGGAAAACAAGCTGAGATAATGATGGGAGTATAGAGATATGAAAGAAACGATAATTCCAATAGGTCCGTTTCATCCACTTCTCGAGGAACCGGAATTATTTACCCTCAAGGTCGATGGTGATACTGTAATCGATGTGGATGTTCGAATAGGGTGGAATCACAGAGGGATAGAGAAGCTATCGCAGGGACTTACATGGGACCAGGCGCCGTTTCTTGTAGAACGAATATGTGGGATATGTTCCACGAGTCATCCCTATGCATGTGTTCTTGCTGTCGAAGACATATTGGATTTGGAAGTCCCACCACGTGCACAGTATGTTCGTGGTGTCGTAGCCGAACTCGAACGAATTCACAGTCATTTGCTGTGGCTTGGACTCGCAGGACACTTTATCGGATATAACACCGTATTCATGTGGGCTTGGAAATACCGCGAACTAACACTCGATTCCCTCGAAAAACTCACGGGAAACAGAAATCACTATGCCATGTTCAAACCCGGCGGTGTGCGAAGAGATTTCTCAGCAGAAGCGATGGATTTCACGATGAAGGCGATGGATGAAACCGATAAGGCGCTTAAGATGTTCCTCGGCGTTGCATTGGATGATCCAATTTAACACAAGAGACTCAAAGGTGTCGGTGTGCTTACATATGAAGATGCTATCGAATATTCCGCTACGGGACCGACTTCGCGTCCATCGGGTGTTGACCATGATGTTAGAAGAGACGACCCGTTCGATGCCTATGGTCCGTCATTCGAACAGGGCATTTGGGATGTAGTCGTCCTCGATGACGGCGATGTTTTTGCCAAAACGGCATGTAGAATACTCGAGATGATAGAATCGGTTAAAATTATTCGATGGTGCATCGATAATATGCCGGATGGTTCTATCGATGCGGATGTTACGGATGTTCCCGCCGGCGAGGGTTGTGGACATTACGAAGCTCCGCGTGGCGAGGTATTTCATTATATGCGTTCCGATGGCGGCAATTTCCCACTACGTCACAAAATTCGCGCACCGACATATAATAACCTACCGACATTCAAGGCAACATGTCCCGGGGCACATATCGCAGATGTCGCTTTGATTACTGCATCGATCGACCCGTGCTATTGTTGCACCGAACGTGTCGGCGTACTTGATAAAATCGGTTCTAAGCATATATTGACACAGGATGATTTAACTAAAATGTCGGTGCAAAGAACCGATGAGATAAAAAAGAAACTTGGAAAAACAACATGGAATCCATATGCAAAGATGATTAGCCGTTAGCGGGATAATATTATAATTTTGAACCTTTGAAACATACCGATTATAAATAAAGGGGCATAATATGGAGAAGGTATTACTACAACTTATCTGGCTGCCCGCGGCAGGCGGAGCATTGTGCCTTATTCTTCTACGAGTCAAAGGAGCGGAATCTTTTATAGATTGGATTCGACGGTTAATAATGCTCTTCGTGAGTGCATATACACTATATCTCGGTTGGCTTATTTTCAAAAATCCGCAGGTTTATATAGTAGTGGGCACAGTCGGTATCGGTTCGCTTTCGACACGGCTTATTCTTCGCGCCACTCCGCTTGCGGCATTAATGGTACTATTTACATGTTTCTTTGCATTTCTAACATCGATATTCTCGATGAAATATCGTTCCGGAGAAATGCATAATAATTGGTATTATGCAATGGCATTGGGTGTGTTATCGGCAGCAAATGCTGTATTTTTTGCCGGTGATTTCCTTACTTTTACCATATTCTGGGAAATTTCCACTCTATTTCTCTTTGGATTGATTGCCCTCGGCAATAATGAAAAAACCCCTTTCGCAGCAGCAAAGACATTAGTAATACTCGGTCTCGCGGAAGCGGGAATGTTATTTGCAATAGCATATATATGGGTAACCCATGGTACGCTTGTATTCACAGATATATCGCTACCATTGAACTCGACGATAAATATTATACTCTATTTTCTTATAGCATCGGCAGCTTTAGCAAAAGCCGGTGCAATTCCGCTGCATTCATGGATGCCGACCGCTTCAGAGGG
>QNEG01000350.1 GCA_003645115.1 bacterium
AGATATTGCCTGTCCCGGTTCGGGGGAAAGCGCCGTTGCTATGGGACCTTCGCCAGAAAGAGTGAAACTCCAACATGAAGTATCGGCATTCGGTTCACAATAATCCGGCTGGTCACACGCACTTGCACAGACTGAAATAAGACCTCCAATAGAAGGAAGAAGCGATTCCGGTACGGCTGCCCTCATTCCATCCCATATTAATCCGGCTGCTATAGTATATGTATCGATTTCACCCTCTATCCAGAGCATTATACTCGATTCATCGACACCGCTTCCAAAATCGAGAATATCGATGGATATGCCCGATAGTAAATCGGAGACAATTCCCCCATCGGGTGGGTCGGGAGATGAAAACACCGGTTCGGCAAGGTCGATTATAAAACTCCATGATACAGGTGATGCGAGACCGTTCCCCGATGTATCTTCAACCTCCAGTAGAACACAGTGTAGGGTATCCCCATTTATCCACGGAGTGGATGGAATAAATGTTAGTGTATCGTTTATAAAAGATAATTCGGAGGAATCCACAGTGAAAGTATCCGATTCAATAATAAATAGAATAGTGGCAGGTTCTATGCCATCGATATCGGATATTCTCATCAATATTTGCTGAGCGCTCGAATCACATGCCACAAATCTACCGGGAAGCGGCTCGATTATACTTGCTGCCGGGCCTGCAAGATTGATACTGAATGTAATACAAGTGTCATTTAATATGTTCGGTGAACAGAGATTGGGTGAGTCGTATGCTGTAATACAAACCAAAATTGTATCACCGTCTTCGAATGAAATACCCATCGTATCGCATATAATCCATGCCGCATCGCCGTCCCATTCGAAACCGGTGGTGTCGCCATCGATTGTTATGACTATCGATGCGGGATTAACACCGGATATATCATCATCTATATCGAACCACATATCGGGCACAGGGTCAGCCAATACTGCACCATCTGAGGGTATAGAACCGGCGAGATAGGGCGATGAAAGGTCGATTATATACCATGCTGAAACCGACGAGGATGTTACATTTCCGGCACTGTCGGAAGCGGATATAAATGTTACGCTCACGGTATCTCCATCACTCAATATTCCGGGGGCGAAGATAAGAGTATCACCCTCGTAACTAAGTCGTGCATCTGTTGTTCCGAATGTATCGCCCTCATAAGCAACGAGAATACTAGATTCATCGAGTGGAAAATCATCGGTAACGAGCCATGCTGCTACCTGGTCATCACAGGCGGATATCCAGCCGGGAAGTGGATATATAAGCGATACCGATGGAGCGGAACCATCGATGCGGTAGTTGTAACAAATGGAATCCATTTCATTCGGTGGACACCATGTTACAAGGTCGATTGCGGAAACACACACCGATACCGTATCGCCGTCATCGAGTGAGAAAGCGGAAAAGTCGATAGATACGGTATCGCCGAATATAGTGTGCGAAGCGGGAACTCCATTAACAGTAACTTCTATATTAGCGGTATCTACACCGGCGATTTCGTCCAGAATGGTGCAGCGCCATGTATCTGTTGCGGAAATAAAATCCCAGTCGGTCATGTTAATCCAATCGATATATGGTGGCGAAGTATCGATTACTATACTCCAGTGAGGGTAAGTAGTAACAATATGTCCAAGCGTGTCCGATGACTGTGTAATAAAGAAGACTATTGTATCGCCATCATCGAAAGGCTCCGCGGGAATGAACCGTAGTGTCGAATCGTCGATTGTTACGACTTCGGGTGGTGTAATCCAATACTCTACCTCATCGACCATAATGCGTGTAAATCCCCAATCGACACCATTATTATCGCGCATTCTTATAAGAAGAGATTCCTGTGCACAGGATGTTATTGCACCATCCGGAGGTGATAATAGGACTGCTACGGGACCGCCCTCATCGACATAGAAATCCCAGCAGAATTGCTCGGCTCTATTAGGACCACATCCGCCGGCTTGGTCCATAACGTCTTCGACGCAGACATTCACAGTGTCGCCTCCAACGAGAGGTGCGCCGAGTGCGTCCAAATCCAAAGAGAATCGCGAGCCGTCCCATGTAACCTCCATATCATAATAGGCAAAAGTATCGACATCATTGATAATAAAAAGGGTATAATTAGGGAGCACACCTGCGGCAATATCATCGACGGCGACAGATATAACGGGAGTGAGTGTAATACAAAGTGCTCCGTCGGCTGGATAGGGATCGGAAATCACAGGTGCGGTTGTATCGAAACCTACCCACCATTCAAGCGGTCCTTCCGCATTGCCGAGTTCATCTTCGATATGGGTAACTTCTACGGGGAAAAGAACACCCTCGACGAAATCGGTGTCGGGATTGAAAATAAGCTGCGGCTCTGATAGTGAAAGCAACAGAGATGTAAGATCGCAGGATGCGCCGTCGATGCTAACCTGTATGCTGGCACTGTCGATACCGGATGGATCCCAAACCGTCCAAATGATGGAAGTATCCCAGCAGCTTGTGAAATAGGATGCCGGCGGGAAGAATAGATTTACCTGCGGTCCACGGTAGTCGAAATAGTATTTGAAACAATAGGGTGCCATAGTATTCGGCGGACAAAGATCGGGCTGGTCGTTAGCATTTTGAATGCAAATAGTAAGACTTTCACCGTCCATCGGAGTATAGCTTAAACCGGAAAGAGAAAACCGAAGCGTATCATCTGCATAGGTTATATCCCCGGCGGGATAGGAATATAACATCGTACCGATTTGAATTTGGATACTATATGGATTTACACCGGATATTTCATCGAGTAGTGCTATCGCAACATTTGCGTCCGATGTTGAAAAACCGGTTCCATGTGGTGGAATAACTCCTGTTATATGAGGGGGGG
>QNEG01000351.1 GCA_003645115.1 bacterium
AACCTGCTCTGTCCAGCAGTAATTTCAATCTCTCGAATTTGTTATGCAAATTATTATCCATTAAAACTCCATAGTCGATTAATTGTTTTTTCCGGCCAATTTTACCGCCTCGGCAACTACTTTATCCATCGATGAAAATACCGGAATATTCGCATCCTTCAATATCTGGCGACCCTTATCTTCATTAGTCCCGGTCAATCTGGCGATTATGGGGACATCCGGATTAAATTCATCGATAGCCTGAACCAAGCCATTGGCAATATCGTCGCAACGAGTGATACCACCGAATATATTGAATAGGATGACTTTTACATTGGAGTCTCGAGTGATTATATCCAGTGCTTTTATCACTTTTTCAGGATTGGATGAACCGCCTACATCCAGGAAATTGGCGGGTTCGCTACCGTGATGTTTCACCAGGTCCATAGTAGCCATCGCCAGTCCAGCTCCATTCACCACACAGCCGATATTTCCGGTTAGTTTCACAAATGAAAGTCCAGTTTCTTTGGCTTCCAATTCATCACTCGAATATTCCTCCGGATTGCGCAATTTTTCCAGTTCGGGATGCCGTATCAATCCGCTATCATCCAGAATGATTTTTGCATCCACACAAACCATCTCGCCCTGTTCGGTTATCACCAGCGGGTTTATCTCCACCAATTGAGCATCTACATTTACGAAAACATCGTATAGACTGATGGCGAGTTCGATTCCCTGCTTAATCAAATCGGGCTCATCGTATAGTTTGCTTATTAAGTATCTGGCAGAATATGGTTTCAGTCCCAGAAATGGGTCAATATATATTTTGAATATTTTCTCCGGAGTCTCTCTTGCTACTTGTTCTATATCTACTCCGCCCTCGGGAGATGCCATCATCACTATTTTTTTCGAACTTCTATCCAGAATAAGTCCTAGATATGCCTCACTGGCGATATCTACTGCTGGAGACACCAGCACTTTTTTCACTGTCAATCCCTTGATATCCATTCCCAGTATTTGTTCGGCTTTCTGTCGAGCCTCCTGGGGAGTCTTTGCGAGTTTTATTCCACCAGCTTTTCCTCGACCGCCAACCAGAACCTGCGCTTTAACTACCACCATTTCGCCGAATTCTCGAGCAATTTTTTCTACCTCATCCGGTGTGGTTGCCACTTTCCCCTCCTTTATTCGAGCACCGTATTTGCTCAATATTTGTTTCGCCTGATACTCCTGCAGTTTCATTATCCCTCCTCGTATATGTATTTCCATTTTATACTATAAATATTGTTCATTTGCGAAAAATGGTCAAGTCAAATAATCTTTTTCCTTGTCTATACACATTCGAAATCATCATTCCCACTCTCGCGAAGTGCCTATATTTGCATTACCGTTTCGCTTATGCGAGAAGAAAAAAATTTTATTGACATATTCCCACTGAAAATTACTTTTAGAATAAAGAAAAATAGGGCAATTTCATATCAAAGTAAGATAAACGAAACTTTGTTCGTAAATATTGTGGTTAGGCGAAAATTTACAGGAGGTGATTTGATGGCTTATTGGTGGCAAATAGAAAGTATGCTCGGGTATCTCCAAGAGATATTAGCTCATATAAATTATACGAGAACATCCTCTATATACAAAAAGACTGGACTTTGTAGATACCTATTTGATGCTTTAAATAAAACTTGGACTGCTTTTAATGATTTTCAAGGGGAATTAGGGAGAGCAGATATACAATCTTTCACACAATTACTCATTGAGGGAATACCTAACAAGTATATTGAAGAATTTGTCGAGAGCAAAGAATTACAAGATCTTGTAAATTTTGAACCTCAGATAATGAACCACAACACCTTACGGCGGAATGGGTACAGACCAGATCAGGAGATTGAACCACAATTAGTCAAGAAAGCTTCAAGGGAACATAGTAAAGTCGTTAATGCCTATAATAAATATCTTTTTCACCAAAACGACGAAGTTAAAGAACGTGTGATAAAACGAGTGGCGGAACTACTGTACATTGTCCGTTCAAATATTGCCCATGGGGAAAAAACTCCATATGGACCAGACCTTAAGAAAAAAAAGCGTGACGAAGAAGTGTGCAAAGTGATTATACCGCTCCAACGACTGTTATTGAATGTATTGTTTGATTATCCAGATCGAAAATTGGTTGTGTATGGAACCTTGACCCCTGGGAATGTGAATCATCAGATAATCTCCGAAATTCAAGGAGATTGGGGAAACTGCGTGGTAAATGGGCATGTTCGCGAAATCAACGGATTAACTTTCTTTTCTTGGGATCCACATGGGCCTCCCCTAAAGGCTCAATTGTTCACTTCATCCCTTTTACCAAATAGGTGGAAGCAGATAGATGAATTTGAGGGTTCGTCCTATAAGAGAATATTGATTCCAATAGCGAAAAACGATGAGATTGCCATAGCTAATATTTATGTAACAATTAAAAATTCGGAGGTAAGAAAATGGCGACGTTGACAGCGCAAATACTGGTTGGGAGACCTCACCCCAATCACGGCGGAATTAACCCTACGCATTATCTTTTTCTCTCTGAGAATGATCGTCCAGCGTGGATGTTGTTCGATCAAAATATTTTCCGTAAAGAACGGCAGGGCTATTCCAAAATAACTTGGATTCCGACTGTTGAGAACATGCTCGAAGACGCTTTATTGATGATAGCCATTCACATTTTGAAAAATCGAGAAATAGTAGAAATGGCTAAAGGTTTTTCTAGTAAGATAGAGTCTAAAAGGGTCGAGCTCTACTCGAATTTCAATGAGTCTCAGCGAAATATGCTTTACCAGAAATGTAGAGAGATATCAGATTTTCCCAAAATAATTATCTCAGTTTTTAGAGGATCGACGATA
>QNEG01000352.1 GCA_003645115.1 bacterium
GTTATCACCGCAGGAATTTCCTCGGACAAGAATGCAATTTTATTTTCTCCACAATAAGTAATAATAAGCTTTGATTTAGCAGTTATGTTAGAGAAACCGAGATTCAATCTCTTTTTAATGTCCATAACCGGCAATATTTCTCCACGCACATTGGTAACTCCAAGGATACAATCGGGAGTTTCGGGCACCGGCATAATCTCGGGAACTTCCACTACTTGCTGGACTATATCCAATTCGATACCATATTTTTCCTCGTCGATATCGAATACTAATAGTTTTACTTCTGGCATCGCTATACCTTCCTGTATATTCGATGTTCTAAATCTACCGATTTCAATACATCGTCGAATTCGCGAGGGATTATTTCGCTCTTTCCAATTATCAAGTATCCACCGTGATACAAATCGTCGGCAAATCTTTTATACATCTTATGTTGCAATTGCTTTCCGAAATAAATGGACACATTTCTGCAAATTATAACATTAAACTTACCCAAATCTAAACCTGTTAATATATTATGCTTTTTAAAAATCACCATCTTTTTCAAAAAACTTTTGACTCGATATTTGCCATCGCTGTTGTGAAAATATATTTTTTTATCTCGTGGAGAAAGGTTTTTCAAACTACTTTCCTTGTATATACCCTGTCGAGCTTCCTGCAATGCGATGTCATCGATATCTGTAGCGATAATTATCGCTCGCTGATTTTTATTAAATCCCAATTTCGATAAAATTATAGCCAGTGAATATGGTTCCTCGCCCTTGGAACAACCTGCTGTCCAGAATCGAATTTGATTGTTCTTCGAATTTGCAATTATTTCTGGTATTATCCGAGTGGCAATTATATCGAACACATCGGGATTTCGCATAAATTCAGAGATATTTATGGTAAGATTTTGCAGAAGCATACTCAATTCGTGTGGAGAATTCTGGAGATGTTCATAATACTTATCCACAGAATAAATGGATGTTCTATTCATCCTACTGGCTATCCTTCGGCGCAGGAATGAAACATTATATCCTGAAAAGTCCACATCATATTGTTTGCTAAGCATATTTATGAACTTTTTAATATATTCATCAGATATGTCAGTAAAAGTCGGGGTCATATATTATTCAGCTACCTTAAATCTACCGACAAGTTCTCTTAATTCATCTTCACGAGTAATAAGTAATTGAATTAAATGAGTCATCTGCTCCATAGAACTGGCGATTTCCTCGGTGGCAGCGGAGGTTTCCTCGGTGGCGCTGGCAGCATTTTCTGACATCGCAGAAATCTCAGATATTTTATCCTCTACATCCTTGGCGCCAGCTGCCATTATATCTTGAATTCGAGTGGAGACATCGGTAATTACAGTCTTGCCTTCCTGAACCGTTTTTGTGCTCTGTTTCATATTATTCACAGCCGCATCGATTTTTGAGATTATATCGTTGATTAAATGACCAATCTGGTCGGCAGCCTCGGCGGAATCTTCAGCCAGCTTTTTAACTTCCTCGGCGACCACAGTAAATCCGCGACCAGCCTCACCAGCTCGAGCCGCCTCGATAGATGCATTCAATGCTAATAGATTAGTCTGGTTAGCTATGTCGCTGATTATTTTCACGAATTCCTGAATCTCGCTGGAATGTTCTGCCAATTGATTAATCACATTCATAGTGTCGGTGACTGTCTCACTTATCATATTCATTTTCTCCACCGCTGCCTGTGAATCCTGAGTCAATGATACAATGGATGAAGTCATTTCCTCCACCACTCTGGATGTTTCGCTCACTTGTTGAGCAGTCCTTGCCGAACCAGCAGATATCTCCTGAACAGTGGAAGAGACTTCCTGAAGAGTGGCATTTATGTCCTGGGAACTGGATGATAGTTGCTTGACCATTTCGGATACCTCATTCGCTGTTAATAAGACTTTCTCGATTATGCCACGCAATCCATCTATCATATTGTTAAATGATGTGCCCAATTCTCCGACTTCGTCCTTGCTGGAAATGGGGACTTTCGCGGTCAAATCGCCAGTCCGTTTGGAAAGTTCGACCGTCCGTTTCAATAATGTTTGAATAGGTTTAGTGATTGTGCCACCCATAAGTAATCCAGCGAAACCGCCGAGTAATAATATAATTATTCCCATTAATAGAACTAATTGCCGATATTTTGAAATCTGCTTGTTAATTCTTTCCAGGCTCATTCCGAGAATTAGTTTACCGAGTTCATATTCTCCCGATGTCACTGGGACAGATATAATCATAAGATTTTCTTGAATGGAAACGCCTTTTTTCCCAAATAAAGTTTCGGTGCGACCATAGAAATTATATGATGCAAACAAATTTCCATAATTATCGAACACGGCGATATATTCGAGGTCTTCATCCCGTGTAGCGCCGGTGAATGCATTGATTACCGATGTGGTGTCATCGAATTCGATTGCTGGAGCGATATTGGTCGCCAGCATATTTGCAATCGATGTTCCCTTATCTTTGAGAGCTTCCTGCGCCAATACTCTTTGTCGAGCGGGAAAGAAAATTAGTATAAATATTACCACCACCAAAAAAACCATTGCGAAACTGATAGCGATTTTAAATTTCACCGAGAGATCATTAAATAATCTAATCATAATTGCCTCCGAATTATTTGATAACTCGTGCTAATTTAAGAATATCAGCACTGAAATCTGCTCCAATTTGCTTTGATACTTTAAGATTTATAATTATTTCGGGTTTATCATTTTTTATTCCCAAACCGATAGCAGTTCCGGATTCGGCATAAGATGGCACACCGGTCATAGACAATATATTATTTTCGGAGCAAATATCCAAAATCTGGGATAGATTATTATCGAATCCTGGAGTGATATATAA
>QNEG01000353.1 GCA_003645115.1 bacterium
TGGCAGTGAGAAGTATTTATCCATGCCGGCAACCATGAATAGCTGCTTGTATATCTGCGGCGATTGCGGCAGTGCATAGAATTTCCCATGCCAGTTGCGGCTCGGCACTAAAAAGTCCCGCGCACCTTCCGGAGTACTTTTCATTAATATCGGCGTTTCGATTTCTAAAAATCCTTCGTTGCTGAGAAATTCACGCGTTGCCATCGCTGCACGGTGACGAATTATCATATTCCGCTGCATCGATGGACGACGAAGGTCGAGATAGCGATACTTTAAGCGCGTATCTTCCAAAGCGGTAACTTCATCCTCGATAGAAAACGGCGGTACTTCCGAGTGAGAGAAAACTTCGAGTTCCTCGCTTACTACTTCCACATCGCCAGTTGTCATTTGCGAATTTCGCATATCGGGCGGGCGCATCACGACAGTGCCATGCACACCGATAACATCTTGGTTTTTCAGTGTATTCGCAATATCGAACAGTTTGCTGTTCTCGGGGCGAAATGTAACCTGAATCTGTCCATATCTATCGCGTAGGACAATAAACAACACGCCGCCGAAGTCGCGTATGTGCTGCACCCACCCGGCGAGACGCACCTGTTGCCCTGCATGTTCCGCACGCAATTCCCCGCATGTATGTGTTCGTTTCATGTATGCCTCCAGCCTATATCAAGAAATGTAATAAGGAAGATGACCGGAAGTTTAGCAAGTTTCTTTTTACATGTATGCGGAAGATTGCGATGCCAGTGCATGGGTGATTCCTGCTTGGAGTATGAAGAAAAAACAATTATCATAGATGAGACAAACACTTGCGTATTGCACCGAAAGGAAGGCTACGGCAACGAAATTGAAGGCAATCCGCTAGGGAGGGCGGAAATCAGGAGGAACAAAAGGGAATTATCATCTGGCAACCAGACGAATCGACTGCATCGGGTATATATCTTGTGAAAGCGCAAATAGAAAATGGGCAAACAATAAAAAAACGGATTGTGTATATACGGTAGCGGTTTAGATGGAAATATAAACATATGAATATAATATAATGCTAATTTATAATGATTAAGAGGGAGCGGTCTTAACTTTGAAACAAAGCATTAAGACGTATATGATACTATACTCAGTAGTTGATGTTCAGTGGGGAAGCTTGCTATTGGTAAAAAATAATATTTGTAGATATAATATAAACGCAAAATATCCCCATAAAATTCGTAGCTGGATAGATAACTCTTAAAAATTTCTACTATTGCAAACTTTAATTGCGGGAATAACAAAAATACTAACAAAGGGAAATACTATGAACAAGAAACTCTTTAGTTTTATGATTTTTTTACTTACAGGAATTGTTTTTGCCGAATTTCATCAATCGCTTGTGGATAAAGCGTATTCCATGATGACCGAGTATAACCGAAAATCGGAAAATATGCGATTCTATGGAATATCTCACGATGCGCAGCCATTAATATGTGGACATACATTATCCGAAGCAATACCGTCGCCGGATTTCAGCACGATGGACGATTACTGGCTGATTTCGGGGCATGATACCGTAATAATCACATCGGACACTACTGTCGATATGACGATTTTCGTGATTGCAGATGCAGTGCTCATCGTGGAAGGCGCGACACTGACGCTGCGCGGACAACTCGGCATCGACGATAACGGCACGGTGATTTTCCGCGATGGCGCACACCTTCATTTTGACCAGTTCTTCGTCGGGCAGTATTTCGTCTATATGCTCGGCGGAAGGTTCGAAGCCTACGACGCCACGATAGACGCAAACGGCGTAATGCACTTCGTCGAATTGCACAATAATTCGGTCTATATCGCGCAGCGATGCTATTTCCCAGATTGGACTTTCCGCAGAATATACGAAAGCTCGACAATTATGCTCGAAGATGTCCACCATGTCGGGGATTTTTTGATAAACGACTCTGTATATGCATCTTTCCTGCGCTGCGATACGCTCATGCCGTGGTTTTTCATGCCGACAGGTTCGCATGTGGAAATCGAGTTCCCGCCAATCGAGTTTGTCGAGCATTTCGAGATGAGCGAAAGCACACCGGATGTCGATGGTATCGAATACACATTTATCGCGGATAGCTGCGGCGAATGCTGGTGGTCGATGGAGAATTTTCCGGGTTGCACCGTCATTGTACGCGATAGCGATTTCCGTGGAACAGCGATTAGGATTCCAAGCTCGGATACTTTTTCCGTAAGCGGTATCGAGAACTTTGGATATTACTCCGACCTCGTTGTACCGCTATCGGACAGACATCTCGAATTCGTCAATACAACGACATATTGGTGGAATTGGTATCCGATGGAGCACACGGTCTTCTACATTGATTCGTGCTGGTTCGGCGAGATGATACCCAAAGATAGTTCGACGATATTCGCCACAAATTGCCTGCACGATGGCTGGACAATCACGCTCTCGACAATAGACGATGCGTTCATGTGGTTCGATGCGGGTTCGAGCGAGGCGTATATCAGCACCTTCGACCGCTCGACGATGCTCATATCCAACAGCCGCGTAGTGCCATTGCGACCGTATCAAGCAACAAATATTGCACACCACAGCTCGAATATGCTCTGTGTGAACTGCGATTTCGATTCGTTGCCATTCGCAATGGATACTGCACTTGTCATGTGGGTGGATATCGACAGTATCCTTATAACGCATCCGGAAATACCTATTTGGGGCTCGGTTTGGTTAGATGCAGGACCGCATAGCACTTTGACATTCGACCATTACTCTCTCTACTGGAAGTTTATCGATGAGGATGAATGGTATCTTATCACCAATTCTATAGATGAAATATATTCCGACATAATAGGAA
>QNEG01000354.1 GCA_003645115.1 bacterium
GCATTCTCCCACATGCGAAATCGACAGCGACTATGCTCGCACCGCATGATGGATGGATTGCGAAATTCGATACATTCTCAATCGGTATGTTGTGTGTCGAACTCGGTGCGGGACGCACTAAAATCGGTGATAAAATCGACCACAGCGCCGGATTGCGATTTCTTGCTAAGCGCGGTGAGCATGTAACAAATCGCCAGCCTATCGCAGCGGTTTATGCCGCAGATGAAAATCAAGCACATAGCGCAATAGCACAACTGAAGAAATTTATCCATTTGTCTAAAAAACCGGTGCGAAAAAAACCGCTTATAAGAGATATCGTATCCGGTAAAATTATACCATTCTCATGGCAGGCGAGAATTTAAGGAGCATGGAAATGGCGAAATCGACTATACACGACCCGGTTAACGCATTTGTTGGAGTGATAACAACCGATGAATCGCTGTGGAATCCGGTGCAGAATGTTCTCTCTATGTGGGGAGAGATAGATTTCACATCCGAAAATGTGCAATTCGACCGATTCACCGAATATTATGCTCCGGAGATGGGAAAGCCTTTAATTCGCTTTTGGGCGGCATTCAAGAAGTTGCGTTACCCCGAAGAACTTGTGAGAATGAAATGGAGTTGCACAGGTATTGAGAATACATTCTCCGTCGATGGTAAAAGGCGCATCAATATCGACCCCGGGTATTTGACCGAGGCAAAAGTGGTGCTTATGTCATTCAAGGATTTCTCACACAGAATTTACCTTACACAGGGAGTGTATGCAGATATGCAGCTTATTTTCCGCAATGGGCAATACACGCCGCGGGAATGGACTTTTGCGGATTATAAGAGCGATGAGGCACAGCGATTTTTTCTTCGTTTACGCAATTCTTATCGCGAACGATTAAAAATGGAAGTTCAAACAGACTTCGGCGCCACCGCGGCGGGGAATAATAGCGATTGACACCGGCGCATTCATACGCTCATCGAAATCGTATAAGTGCGCTGAAATATATGCATCGGCGATGTCCAGAAATTTCGCACCGGCGAGGAACCAAAGATATGTATTACGCTCATTGGCGGAATATTCAAATTCGGAGCGAGCAGCAGCATATTCGGGGCTATCGGTATCTATGCCGCTTCGTTTATCCCATAGTTCTTCGGTTCTTTGAGCGGCATCTATAACACGCCATGCACAATAGCTTTCCGCCGCAACGAATATGACCGAGTGTAAATAATTGCGGGAATACACCTGTCCCGCTCCCGGGAGCGCAGCGGAAAGCAGCGCAGCTATTGTAGGATTTGGAACCCAATGCGGCTCCGCCGTTCGTGCCGTATCGGCTTTCGCAGTTTGCACATCCTGCTGAGCGTGGATACAAAGCACGATTGCAAAAAAGAACAGTATGGAGAAAAAATAGCGCATTATATAAAATATCATAAAATCGAATAATGTATCTCATTAGAAAAATAGCACCGATTCTACTTGTGTCAATAGCCTTAATATCATCTCTGTGGGGACAGCGTATAGAGGTTTATTTCTCTCAGGGAATCGATGTCGAACTTTGCGATGATTTGGGCATATCACCTCTGCCGGACGGCTGGAATGTCCGCCTGGACAGCCTGCTCGCAACATTAATAGACAGCGCGGAATATTCCGTGGATATGTGTGTCTATAATTTTGACGATGAAGCAATCGATTTCCTTTCCCCCGCAATTCGAAGGGCTGTCGATAGAGGAATAAAATTTCGCCTCGTAGCCGATTATCACTATTTCGATAACGAAGAGGTAATCGACTCGCTCGAAACATGGGATATATCTTGGATAAACGATATCTTCGGCGAACATCCCAGTTCCGATTATATGCACTGTAAATTCTTTGTTATAGACGGCAGGGATTCCGATACAACAAATGATATCGCAATAGTATCCAGCAGCAATCTTACAGTTAATAATCTTCTCCGCGATGCTAACAATACCGTTGTTGTCTATTGGGTGGGTTTGTCTAAAGAACTCACGACTCAATTCAATATATATTGGGGTTCGGAAAGCGATGTGCCGAATCCCGACTCGTCATTTTTTAGCGATGATTTTCCCGACTCGATTTCACATATAATTCCCGGAACAGATGCCCTATTCGAGCTTTATTTCTCACCACAGAAACCACAATACGAAGATTCGATTCTAAAAAAAATAGCATTTTCCGAACATGAAGTTTTCTTTTGTGCAAACATCTTTACTCGTGACAATGAATATATCGACGATACTCTAAAGAGTCTGTTCTATCGAGGTGTTGACATCAGAGGAGTGTTTGGGAGACGAGATAATGTATATTGGGATATGCTTGGAGAAAACACCGGTGGTGATACAGTTTATAACTGGAACCCAACACTTTCAGATCTTATCTTCCCAGACGCAATTTCCGGTATCATTCATAGCAAATCTATAATAAGCGATGTTCTCCACCCCGATTCCGACCCATTTGTCCTAACCGGCTCGATGAACTGGTCGGATCCCGGATTTCACAATAACAACGAGTGTGTTCTTATCATTCATAGCTACGATATTGCACAAAAATACTTCGCGGAATTCGCAACACGATATATCGAAGCCGGTGGTATATTAGACGCAATCACTGCTCCATCCCCCACAGCTAAACCCACCGTTCGCATTTTTCCGAATCCCACATGTTATAAATTCGATATCTATCCACGATTTCCAATACAGCTATTCGACCTGCGCGGTAATATCGTCGGCGAATTCAACCCGCCAGTAAAACTTCAAAATACGCCACCCGGAAAATACATCGTTCGATGGAAAAAAGGAAGCGCTGCAATCACGATAATAC
>QNEG01000355.1 GCA_003645115.1 bacterium
ATATATAAGTAATATAATATTCACAGTCAAGGTTTATTTCTGTGAATTTTAAAAATGTTTCTTGCACTACATTTTGGGTTTCTTATTTTAGGTGAATTCTACGGAAAGAAAAATGTCGAGAGCGGAGAAAACAACTTTTGTAAGACACATTTTATTTTCTATCCTGGACGGAATAGCATTCGGTGTTTTAGTGTCATTACAGGAAGTAGTGGCGAAAAAAGCTCTATACGCCTCACCAACACAAATAACCATACTATTTATGTCTATGCCATTGGCTATGTTCTCATCGGTATTTTTCATCGGATATATGCAAAAGCATCGTGATTATAAGAAATTCCTGATTATGGCTGGTGTAGTCAGAATTGTCGCTGGCGCATCTATTCTTATTGTGCAAAATGCCTGGCAATTTATCTTGGCAATATGGATATTCCAACTTCCACAGGGAATAATAAAACCTGCACAAAATTTCATACTATCCAAGAATTACCCTCACGGCAGACGAGGCAAGCGATTTGGCGTTGCCATTTCCGCAATGAACTTATCTGCATTGCTCGGCTCATTCGCAGCCGGTGCATTACTCGATTTTGAACAACAATATTTCAGATACATATTCGTTGCAATCGGTATATCTGGGGGTTTAGGTTCATTTATACTCGGCTCCATTCCGACACCATTACGGAAAGTCAAATCGCTCGCTAAACCATTCCATAATATGATTACAATATTTCGTAATAATCCACAATTCTGGCGTTTCGAGCGCAATTTCTTCATCTATGGGTTCGCTTTTCTGTTAATCGGTCCGATTATTCCCATTTTTTTGGTGGATATCTTAAATATGACATACACGGAAGTTTCTATCTCGCGAGGAGTCTTGTCTATGCTGGGTCTGGTGCTTTTCGCTCCCTTTTCGGGAAGAATCCACGATAAATATGACCCATTCAAATTCTCCGGCAGAAGTTTTGCCATACTGTCATTATTCCCATTCCTGTTATTGATTAGTTCATTCACGGGAAAATTTGTGGCATATTCGGCATTCATAGCGCGCTCGCTGGCGATGGCGGGAGTGGCTATCATATGGAACCTGGGTTCTATTGCTTTCTCTGATTTCGATGACGAAGCCATTTATCAATCTATTCATTTGACTATGACAGGAATTCGTGGTTTTTGCGCTCCATTGTTCGGTTTGTTGACATTATCATTGCTGGGATATAATTGGACTTTCTCCATTTCTACCGTAATATTTTTGATAGCATCCTTTTTGATGTTCAAGGAATCCAATGAACTGAAAGAATCCAGCGGTCTGGATAATGGATAATTAGAATGGATGTCTAATGCCAAAATAGGTAGTGAATTGCTTATATTTGGGACAATACATAAAATCGATTCGGGGAGTTAGCGTTTTTGTAAAACCGAGAGCAATTCCGCCACCGAATGTGTAGAATTGCTTATCACTATCTCCACTATAAATTTTTCCAATATCGATAAATGGAGTAAATTCCACGGTAGCTCGAGCATCATTAAAAATGCGTGGAGCGAGTATATAGAGCAATGTCATCGGTGTGAACATTCGTTTTATTGGCTTTATGCGAAAATCCACCGACAGAATATAGAAAGCATATCCTGCCAACTGGCGATGAGGCATTCCTCGAAACAATTCAAAATCTCCCGACCTGTAAGCATTAAGCTGGGAGACCTTGTCAGTCTTGTATGCGGCGGTAGTCCTGACTCCGATTACAGTGGGAGCGTGCACGGTAAACAGTGGAATATCCACCGGCAAATCTGTGGTGGGAGTATATATATATTGCTCCACGAATATATGTCCGACAATTTTGGAAGTATTATCCGCTGCGTTTACATAATCCGCCTTCAGAGTATCCTGCAACAGATAATCGCCACCGACTTCGATATGAAATACATATCCTTTATCGGGGTCGAGATTGCCATTCCTTCCGTCGTAGCCGAATAATATCCCACCACCGATATAATCTGCTGAAGTGGTCTCGGGAATTTGCTCCCACCCACCACTTTCGGAAAGAGTGTAATCGCTCTGGTATTTTCCAGTCTTGTAGGTAGCAAATAATCCCCATTCGGTCTCTATTCCCGCCCGATATCGTTGATTTAATCTGACACTGAATTCGCTGACTTTTTCTGTTATATCCTCGATAGCGGTATCGCTGTCTGCCAGGTATATTTCCGGTTTTCGTGGGTCATTGGTGGTAGCATCGATAAACCTGGATTGAATGGAAGTGCCCTCACCGAACAATGGCAATCGTAAATTCAATTCGACTCGAGTAGCTTTTTTTTCGGGAGCATATCGAAGTTCCAGCGCACCATATTTAGTGGTATCTCCGAAACCGATTGCGCAATATGTGGTCAGTTTATCTTCCTTATCCCAGTATGCCATAGGCACCAGAAACCAGCTATAAATTGGAGTCAGTGTAATTGATATCAACAATAATGATATAAAATATTTCATTAAATCCTCCAGATTAAATTCTAATTCATATTAAATTCAAATCGGATGATGAGCAACCCGAAAATGAGATAGACTAACATAAATTGCATTTTTCTCTCCTTCACGCTACCTATTGTTTACTGAAAACAGAAAGATTCCTTTTTACCACAGATGAACAAAAATGGAAAATAGTTATTAGCTATCTGTGTGTATCTGCGAATATCTGCGGTTTCTATTTTTCCGCCGCTTTCAACTGATAGCAAGCATTTTGTCAATCCTAACAATAATCCAAAAAATTGAGTTATAGGTAGAATAATTGGTCGGCGAATCCCACCATTTACTTCGATTTGCACTTGACCAAGACAATAT
>QNEG01000356.1 GCA_003645115.1 bacterium
ATCGGAATAGCGATAGCCAGCCCGAAGAATGTGGTCAGCAGAGCGACCGAGATACCACCTGCCACCTCGGAAGGCACGATATCGTTGGAACGAGCTATTTGCTCGAACGCTAATATCATACCCTGCACTGTGCCCAAAAATCCAAGCATCGGTGCGATAGCGATAATAGTAGAAAGCCACACCATCCCTTTTTCCAATATACCCATCTGGATTACCGCCTCGTTCTCGATGGATGTATCCACATATTCCATTCCTCTATCCACACGAGACAAACCGCTATGAAATAATGCAGCCACCGGACCTCGTGTTTTCTCGCATAGCTCGATTGCAGAATCTATATTCTCATCTTTTATTACATTCAATATTTTGTCCAAGAATTTCTTGCTATTTATTCTCGCTCTTAGTAAAAGCCAGAGTTTAACTATGGCGATTATCAACCCGATGATAAATAAAAATAACAGGGGCCACATCAAAAATCCGCCTTTATTGAAATAATAAACCATAACTTCACTCCTTTCGATTATTTTTTGCTTTCTGTAAGTTTATAAAAATATTTCTTTTTCGAGATAATGTCAAATGATTTCTGTAATTATTATTTATAAAAAAATTGCAGAACTGTTTCTATCGATTATAATTTGTAAGTGAAAATAATTTAGGAGGGACTATTATGGCACTGGACATAAATAAATTCACTGAGTCATCGCAGAACCTGATAATTCGGGCGATAGATGAGGCAAAAAACCGTCGTCATTCCGAGGCACAGCCGGTGCATTTGCTATATGTATTAGCCGACGATAGAGGCGGATTAGGTCCAAAAATATTGGGCGCAGTGGCAATCGACCCCAGTGAAGTCATACAAAAATGTAAGGAAATATTAGCACGATTCCCCACACTCAGTCCTCCGCCGGAGGAAGTTCATCCCTCCAAGAACTTTATGAAAGTCCTCAACGATGCTGTATATATCGCATCCGAGATTTTCAAGGACGATTATACCAGCGTAGAACATCTACTATTAGCACTGGTGAAAAACCCAAATCTCAATGCAGGAAAAATATTGGCAGAATTGGGAATAACGGAAGAACATTTGATGAAAGCATTGAAGGTAATCCGTGGACATCACCGAGTGACCGACCAGAGCCCAGAGACAAAATTCGCCGCGTTGGAAAGATATGGAATAGATTTGACCGAACAAGCCAAACGCGGCAAACTCGACCCCATAATCGGTAGGGATAAGGAAATTCGTCGAGTTATAACTATTCTATCTCGCAGAACAAAAAATAATCCAGCATTACTCGGCGACCCAGGAGTGGGAAAAACCGCTATAGTAGAGGGACTGGCGCAAAAAGTAGCTTCAGGCGATGTCCCAGAATCACTTCACGGTTGTAAAATCGTTCAATTGGATATGGGTTCACTGGTAGCTGGAACAAAATTTCGAGGAGAATTCGAGGAGAGATTGAAAAGTTTCGTGAAAGAAGTGGTAGAATCCGAGGGGAAAGTGATTCTGTTTATAGACGAAATGCACACCATAATCGGTGCGGGTTCCGTTCAGGGTTCACTGGACGCCGCTAATATGTTGAAGCCACCGCTGGCTCGAGGAGAACTGAGAGCAATCGGCGCTACAACTGTCGATGAATATCGTAAATACATAGAAAAAGACCCCGCATTGGAACGAAGATTTGCCCCGATATACATCCAGGAGCCATCTATCGAGGATACTATATCCATTCTGCGTGGATTGAAGGAGAAATTTGAAATACATCATCGGATAAAAATCAAGGACGAAGCATTAATTTCGGCAGCAAAATTGTCAGCAAGATATATCACCGATAGATTCCTACCCGATAAGGCAATAGACTTAGTGGACGAAGCCTGTGCGCGATTGAGAATCGATTTGTATTCTGTGCCGAAACCATTGGATGAAATAAATAAACGAATTCGGCAACTTCAACTGGAATTGAAGGGACTAAAGGAAGAATCTGAGCAGGGCGAAAAAATGGATGAATTAAAGAAGGAAATTAGCCAACTGGAAGAAAAACAAAAAGAGTTGAATGCTCAATGGGAAACGGAGAAAGAAATATTAGGTCGAATAAGCGAATTGAAAGAGAAAATTGAAACAGCAAAATTCGAATTCGAGCAGGCACAAAATTCTGGCGACCTGGAAAAAGCTGCTCGAATACAAAATGGAGCACTTATCGAATTGAACAAAATGATGGACCAAGAGCAGAAAAAACTCACCAAAATCCAACAGAATGGACAATTATTGAAAGAAATCGTGGAGGAGGAAGATATAGCACAAGTTCTATCCGACTGGACTGGAATACCAATCAGCAAATTGACTCAAACCGAACGAGAAAAATTATTGCATCTGGAGGAAGAATTGCATCGGCGAGTAGTTGACCAGGACAATGCGGTGGAGTCGGTTTGTCGAGTGGTTCGTTCGGCTCGAGCTGGATTATCCGACCCCGATAGACCAAATGGTTCGTTTATATTTCTGGGCTCTACAGGTGTGGGAAAAACCGAACTGGCAAAAGCATTAGCAGAAACTCTATTCGATACGGAAAAAGCTCTTATTCGAATAGATATGTCAGAATATATGGAAAAACATTCGGTAAGTCGGTTGGTGGGCGCTCCACCCGGATATGTCGGCTATGAGGAGGGCGGACAACTTACCGAAGCAGTGCGCAGAAACCCATTCTCGGTAGTCCTGTTCGATGAAATAGAAAAAGCTCATCCCGAAGTATTCAATATGCTATTGCAAGTGCTCGATGATGGAAGACTAACCGACAATAAGGGGCATACAAT
>QNEG01000357.1 GCA_003645115.1 bacterium
TTGAATGGATTTGGATATAATTTTAGCGTCAGCATCTTTTGCGGTTTATTCGAATTGTTATAATCAGCGAATTTCTTAGCAATATACCTCCCACGTATGTCTGTGTCATAGCCTACATTGTCAACATAATATGCACTATCACTCACAGTATAGTAAGCAAGCATTTTTGCGGCATGATCATCATCCATAGTAATTGTCTAATAAACATATGTATATGATGAATCAATTGCTATATCAGCCGCGGCTCGTTTGTAAGTATCGATATCCGGATAACCATCGTATGATGTGAAATTCGATGCGGTGCAACCAGTGGTATCATAATTACCTGGGCAGCTTCCGCCCATTGCTACATTGTCATTTGTTCCAGTCCATGCATTTTCAAATGTAGCATTGACATAGCAATAGTCGCCAGCATCATAGCTGTCCTTATATACAAGGCATCGCTTACATTTGAGATAGCTAAAACTACTTGTGTTGCATATTCCTAAGGAATCGAAATCGAGGACAGTCACGCGATCAAGGGTTACAGGTATATTTGAATAGAAATAGCAACCAGTTGGGCAATTTGAAATTAGTGCTTTTGTTACATCCATACAATTTGAACCTGCGGCAGCATTATCTCCCATTATTCCTTTTACACTACAAGAATCAATTCTTGCATCGTAAATATAAGTGCTTTCTGCGTCTGAATGGATTCCAAAGTTGCAGTTGTTAATTCTAACATGTTTTACATCTGTGTTTTTTCCAAAGTTGTTTATTCCTGTGAAAGCACCGGAAATAACACAATCTTCAACAACAGTATTATGGGCGTAAGAAAATATATTTATTGCACCATAAAATGTGATCATTGAGCTTATTTCAATATACAGAAATGAGTTCTCTATACCATAGACATGTACATGGTCTCCTTTAATGTATATATGGTCCTTAACTTGTGGGCTATTATCTGCCTCAATATCCAGAGTATCAACAAGAGAATCTACTTCAAAGTAACTGCCTGATGCAACGAAAAAGTCGTCATCACCACCACCATAGAGATAAATTCTTGTGATTTCACGGTGACCGAGAGAATCTACGACTTCGTAAAGCGCATCCTGAAAAGACAAAGAATCTGTTTGATGGTGTGTTGCTGTATCCGCTCCCACAAATGTTATTGCCCCAATTCCCCATGCAGGACAGACAAAGAAGATGAGCCCAATAAAAATTTGCACGCAAAGAATAGATCGAAATTTTACAATACACCTCCCTTTATGGTTGTTTCCAAATCCATAGCAACTTTACGACTTAATATTTCATAGGCTGCTCCTTTCTTTTTTTTATCTCTTTTCTTCTTTGCCCTGCAGTCTTTCATTTCTTTTCCTTAAAAACGGCATATGTTTTCTAGATGAACAAGGGAGCATGCTCAGCTGTTTAAACAATCTGTTTTTCTTATTTTTTATTTCAAATACACAATTCGCTTTGAAATAGTTTCATCGCCCATTCTCGCCCGGACGAGATATACTCCCGATGTAATCGATTCATCGGGAGACCAGATGTAGGGACGATGCGTTGCATCGCCCTTTTGTTGGGCGACCCATCGGGTCGTCCCTACAATATTTCCCCGCAAATCGTATATTTCTATCCCGCCGCTGCAAGACAAGTTGCCCGATTCCTGATTCCAGATTCTTGAAACCTGAATCCTGATTGCCGAATTAAACGGATTAGGATATGCGGAGATGGAAATGTTGTTGGGCTTTTTCGCAGTTGATTCTGCAACTCCCAATGATGCAGGAACGACGCAAATGCCAGTAGGGCAATAGAACTCTCCAATACCAGAACCATAGCTCCCATATTCAGCCCATCCTGCTCCGGTCATATCATTGATGCGGACAATGCGGCAGTTACCCGCATCTGTTATGTATATATTACTATAAGTTCCATTTGTGATGCATGCGGGATGAAAAAATTCTCCTATTCCGGAACCAGGTCCCGTTCCGTATTCTATCCATCCACTTCCTGTTATATCATCTATTTGCACAATGCGGTGATTGTTCTGGTCTGCAATATATATCTTGCCATCCGAATCGACATAAATCCCCCATGGTATCTGAAATTCCCCGATGCCGGTGCCATGACTACCAAAAGTCATCCATCCTATACCAGATATGTCATCTATGCGAAATATCATGTGCCAGCCATTATCTGTAACATATATTTTTTCATCGTGACCCAGACAGATATCTATTGCTGCACCAAACTCACCAACTCCAGAACTGCAAGATACGCATGAAATCCAACCCGCACCTTCCATATCATTAATTCTAACAATACGGGCATTTCCTGTATCAGTTATGTAAATTCTGCCCGCGGAATCCAAAGTAATACCGGATGGCAATTGAAACTCTCCTACACCGGAACCTGAATCACCATAAGCAATATATCCTGTGCCTGTAATGTCATCTATCCGGACAATGCGATTGTTCCATGTATCGGCAATATAGATTCTTCCATCAAATCCAACTGCGACATCAAAGGGGCGATCGAGTTCGTTTCCATCTCCGTATGACATCCATCGTGTGCCATCCATATCATCAATACGAACAATTCGGTTGTTGCCCCAATCTGCTATATATATGTAAAGGCTGTCATCCGCGCAAAGACAGCTTATCACCATAAGAATAATTGCTATGAATACCGTTCTTTTCATAATGTATCGAATACCATTGTGGATTCTCTTCAATGTTAATATATATAAATAAAACAAAAATTCAAGGGGCGGGACGGGCAATCCCGCCCCCAGAAA
>QNEG01000358.1 GCA_003645115.1 bacterium
AATTTGCAAAAAATGAAAAATGTAGTAGTTTAACACAAATGGAGGTCGGTGATGGAACAAATTACTATAGATAAACTGTATAATGATAACAAAGGAACATTCGAATTAACCCTTCTGGCAGGCGGCGGTGGATTGGATAAGGTATTAGAATCACGGGAAGTTCAAAGACCGAGTATGGCATTGATGGGCTGGATGAAAGGATTTGCTCACAAAAGAATTCAAATACTCGGCAGGACAGAAATGTCATATCTGCAAAGTATTCCAAAGGAGGAACTATCAGAGAGAATAATTCGCCTTTTTAATTTCGATATGCCCTGTGTTATAGTTAGCAAGGGGATTATGCCGCCACCAGTTATATTGGAAATCGCTGATAAAAAAAATATTCCGCTGTTTTCCAGCAAATTGGCAACAGTAGATTTGATGAATAGACTGGCAAACTGGCTGGATATTCAATTCGCTCCGAAAGTCTATGTCCACGGAACTATGGTAGATGTATATGGAGTGGGAATGCTATATACCGGGAAAAGTGGTATCGGAAAAAGTGAATGCGCATTGGACTTGGTGGAACGAGGACATCGTTTGGTCGCCGATGATGCCGTAGAATTGCGTAAACATTCCGATAATGTGTTAATCGCATCCGGAACCAATTTACTCGGTCATCATATGGAAATTCGTGGTGTCGGAATAATCGATTTAGAAAGACTTTTCGGTGTTCGAGCTATTCGGATGCAAAAACGAGTAGAATTGGAGGTCAGATTAGTTATGTGGGAAGAACTGCCCACTCACGAAAGACTCGGGCTGGAAATGCAAACCAATTCTTTCCTGGGAGTAGAAATTCCTATGGTAACTATTCCTGTATCTCCAGGGAAAAACTTGACCGCTATATCCGAGGTAATCGCTATGAATTTTATGCTCAAATTATACGGAGAAAATCTCGCTCAAACATTCGTGGAAAGATTGAATGAGGAAATAAAAAGAAAATCGTTGATTCGCGAATACCTAAAGGAAGATGTAGAATGAGAGGCATATTAAAATTTTTTGCACAAATAACCGACTTTTTCGCACTGGGAATGCGAGTGTTAGGCGGGTTGTTCATTCGCCCCTATTATGTATCTCAAACTATCGACCAGATGTATCTAATCGGTGTGCAATCACTTCCAATCGTGGCATTGACCAGCTTCTTTACCGGTATGATATTAGCACTACAATCGGGACATGAGATGGCAGTATTCGGCGCAAAGATGTATGTGGGAACATTGGTTTCATTATCGCTAATTCGTGAACTGGGTCCGGTATTGACTGGAGTGGTAGTAGCTGGTCGAGTCGGTGCTGGTATCGCTGCCGAGTTAGGCTCGATGAAGGTTACCGAACAAATCGATGCGCTCAGAGCTATGGGCACAGACCCAGTAAAAAAATTAGTTGGAACACGCTTTATAGCTGGACTGGTGGTAATCCCAGTATTGACAATCCTCGCCGATGGATTGGGAATATTTGGTGGATTGTTTGTTTCGAATTCCACTTTCGGAATTTCCCCTCAATTCTACTGGAAAACGGTAATAGATGCACTAGATATCGATGATATACTTATGGGAATTGCTAAACCATTCGTATTCGCGCTATTGCTGATATGGGTTGCCTGCTACAAAGGATTATCTGCGGAAGGCGGCACCGAAGGTGTCGGTCGCGCCACCACTCAAGCTGTGGTTATTTCATCTATTCTTATTTTAGTAGGAGATTACTTTGTCACTCAAGTCCTTATATGGATTCTGGGAATGTAATTATGATTGAATTGTATGAATTAAAAAAGAGCTTTTATAATCAGGATGTCCTAAACGGGATAAACCTGACCATACCTCACGGAAGGACTACGGTAATTTTGGGTCAGTCTGGATGTGGAAAAAGTGTCCTATTGAAAGTTATTCTTCGCTTGCTATCTCTGGACGATGGCAAAATTATTATCGACGGCGAGGACACTACCGATTACTCCGAAAGTGAGATGATGCCTATTCGTCGAAGAGTGGGAATGCTATTTCAAGGCTCTGCTCTATTCGATTCTATGACAGTGTGGGAAAATGTGGCATATCCATTATTAGAACATCGATTGGAAACTTGGGACGAAATCGACCAGCGAGTGATAAATTTGTTGCGATTTGTGGATATGGAAGATGCCATCACAAAATTACCCGGAGCATTATCCGGTGGAATGAAAAAGAGAGTGGCATTAGCTCGAGCACTGGTGACTAATCCCGATTTTGTATTCTACGATGAACCGACCACAGGACTCGACCCCATTACAGCATCCAAAATAAACCAGCTAATTATCAGCACTCGAGAAAAATATGAAACCACATCGGTAGTAGTAACACACGATATGGTCAGTGCGTTGACCGTAGGAGATTTTTTTGCTTTCTTAAATAATGGCACTATTCAGTTTTCAGGAGAAAAAGATGAATTTTTACATAGCGATGTCCCGGAATTAGTAGAATTTCTTGAGAAAGCAGCACCGAAACACTATGTTAACACATTCGCTTGATATAATCATTATTTTATATATCGGGAGGTAAAAATGGCTTTAAAAAGGCATGCAGATAGAAAAATAGCAGTAGGCGGTCTAATCACCGCAGCAATTTTACTGGCACTGGTTGCCATAATAATTATAAGTGGCGAAGAGGGACTTTTACGAAGCAGATACGAACTTCGCACCAGGATGGATAGAGTAAATGGTTTGCAGGTCGGTGCTCCAGTATGGCTGGAGGGCGTTAATG
>QNEG01000359.1 GCA_003645115.1 bacterium
AAATACGACAACTCTATAAACTGGGGATTATATTTTGACCATAGTCCATCGGGACCACGAAAAGGCGGTATGCCACTTTCGACCGAAATTCCCGCACCGGTGAAAACGATGGCGTGTTCAGAATTTTTTATCGCTTCCGCCGCCCTATGAATTTTTTCATCTATCATCGTTAAGTCATTCTGAATGATTACCTCCATCGGGTCATTGCGATTATCCCCGTCCTCCGACGGGGATAATGCGTCAATCCCATATTGCACGCAAAAACTTCTATTATTACAATAAATCGAGTAAATAATCAAAATTATAAAATTACATCACATAGGATTGACGCGCACCCGCAGGGTGCTCGCAATGACCCGATACAAAACCAGCATCATATTTTTTTCTCCAACTCGGCAATCCTATTTGAAAGTTCCTCGAGTTTTCCATTCCTCTGCTTAGTATATACCCTATATGACATTCCGAGTGCGGCGGTTAATATTAGAACAGATGAAATGTGCAGATAGGTTTCACTGACAGAATACGGTATAAGAACCAGTTGAACAACTGCGAGTAGAATTATAATCCATGTCCAAATTACCATTGCATCTCTCCTTTTTTGGTTATTATTTCATTCACTATTATTTTGCCAGAATAATTTTGTGCTCGACTGTTTTTGTTCGGCATACAAGATTTACGATATATACTCCGGATGGGACAGTACTTCGTCGCTTCGTTTCGCGTGTATCCCACCATACGGAGTGGTTCCCCGGTGCGACACTTCCTTCTGCAATTTTTGCTATGCGCTTTCCGGTAATATCGTGAATGGTTATCTCGATATCCTCTAGATTGGATGTGTAATAATCTATGCGTACTATATCATTAAATGGATTTGGCGCACTCCCGAAAATTGTTACATCCAATGGTTTATCTGTGGGTGTTTCTTCACTGCCGAGATATATCCCGAACAGCGTCGAATCTACGAGGCAACCATCCCAGTCATAACATCGAAATATCACATATGAAGTATCGATATCGAGTATTATATACTGATACAGTGATTGATATACAAATATATACGACCAATCCTGCTGCCATGTATCGAGTGCGGCACCTCCCCCACCCGAAATCACATATGCGACTCCATCTTTCTCACCGCGTTCATAATCGTGAGTGTGTCCGGCAAAACATATATCGACATCGTAGTATTCATAAAGTGGCACAAGATAGTCGCGAATATCCTGCTCACCGTCATATCCCGGGGAATCCCATCCTTCGGAATATGGTGGATGATGATGAAATACGAAGAGCCATGGAGCTTCTTGCGCTTCGGTGCTGGAAAGTTCGTCATAAATCCAGTTATACTGTGTGGATAGAGGAAAATATAGTCGATTTGTATCGATGAATATGAGATAAGCGGGACCATATCGAACAGAGAACCAATGTTCGTTATTCGGCTGGCATACATAGTAATCGAACCAATCGGCATCGACTTCGTGATTTCCTATGGATATATAACTTGCTGTGTTTTTCAGCAGATTACGCGCGGGCCAAAAATACTCGTTCACCCATTGTTCATACACCGTTCCCGATGTTACAACATCACCCACATTAACAGCAACAAGCGGACATTCCTCGATTATCGCGTCCACAACATGCTCATGGGATATATAGTCCGTTCTATTATCTCCCCATATTGCCATTCTATATGGCGTTGTCGGATGTGGTTTCGTATCGAAATAGTATTCTTCACCCGATATAATCGTATCTTCGACACCGACGGCATAATAATATCTCGTTTGGGGAGAAAGCCCTTCTATTCTCACTTCGTGCATTTTTCCGTATGTGGCATCGATTGAATCGGTGTAAATCAGTGATTCTCCCCAATACAATTTTCCATCGGTTTCCGCTGTGGTTTCCCACATAATTGTGATGGCGTTCTCCTCGGGATTTTGAACATACGGACCCGCTCGTATCTGTGTTGCTATAGAGTCTATAACCAATCCTGGCACAACTGCAACATTATCGAAGAATGAGCCGTTATTTGCATAACACATAAAACCTATCATACCGGAGGAATATGTAGTATCACATGCTGTTAATACAGAAACACCCTCTTCGAAAACCTTAATCGACTCACCCGATACCCATACGGTAACACAGTAATAATTCGGAGGGTAGGATATGGGCTCTATATCCTGCGCAAGAATTGTAAATACGCTATCACTACATCTTTCTATTCGTCGAAACGGTCCACCATTTCCTTCATCTTCGACACGGATATATCGGTAGTAATCGCCCTCATTTCGATATCGGAACAGCAATCCCACACCGTCGTCATCGGTGGATTTCAATTCTACACTGAACGAATAATCGCTCCAACTCGTATCGCCTGTAATAATTCTCGTTCCGGTATATACACTGTATTCGTCTTCGGTTGTGTAAATATTACTGGTTTGAGTGAGAACACCGGCAATAACCACCCAATTGGATGGACCATCCGCATAAGGAGCGATATCATATACCATCCAATCGCCGCAATCTCCATCGTCGAAATTATCGAAGAATGGCAGAGAATCCTGCGCCACAGCTATACTGAAAAACAGGATTAAAAGCAATATCGGGAAAAAATAAAAATTTTTACAAAAACCCATTAAAACCTCTCCATTTCGCCTATCAAATTTTATAATTATAGCATTCGTTCGCAACACAATTGAAAAACATTTTATCGGATTTAACACCGTTCAGGTTCACTGCGACAATTTTTATTTGAGATATATTATTC
>QNEG01000360.1 GCA_003645115.1 bacterium
CAAGATTACTTCTTATTATCCTATGAGTGTTGTCATTAGTAAATGTTATATAGCATTTTTCTTGTTCGCTTATGGACAATCTTTTCTCCGTTTTCATAGAAAATGGTATATATTTTTCTTCTCCAGGTTGTTCTTTTAATCTATCGAAATTTATGGTCTTTCTTTTTATCCTGGGCGGAGTTCCTGTCTTGAACCGCAAAAGTTTCAATCCTGCTTCCCTCAATGATTCCGAAAGTCCACTTTGGTATGATTCTCCTATTCTTCCACCGTGTATCTCGTCATTCCCGATGAACATCTTCCCACCTAGGAATGTTCCTGTAGCAAGAATTACAGCATCGGAGCATATTTCTTCTCCATCGGAAATAATAACTCCTTTTATTTCACTGTTCTCGATAATTACTTCGTTCACTATTCCATCGATTATTTTTATATTTTCAATTTTGTTTAAAAATTCTTGCACAGCTTTTTCGTATTTTTTTCTATCATTTTGCGAGCGAGTAGATTGAACAGCTGGTCCCTTTTTTCTATTTAACACTCGATATTGAATCGCTGTTTTGTCTGCAGCTTTTGCAATAATTCCGCCCAGAGTATCGACTTCTCGAACTACCCTACTTTTTGCGAGTCCTCCGATTGCAGGATTACAACTCATCCTTCCGATAGAATTTCTATCATTTGTTATTAGAATGACACTCATTCCCATTTTTTCAGCGACACGAGACGCCTCGACTCCGGCATGTCCACCACCGACTACTATTATTTTATATTCCTTGCTCATATCTTCATAACCTTGTGGATAAAAAAGACTTTTCGCACTGTTGATATATTGTTTATTTCTGGTTTATACAATGTAAAAAGATGTGAATTTTTTCTTACCTGTTTATAATCCCAAAATTTATCAACCAGAAATCAACATCTCAATACACACCTTATTTTCTTTTCTCCCATTCTGTTAATCTCTTTTCCACACTTTCAACAGAGTAAATATAATAGTTTCTTTTCTCTTTGAATCATTAATACACTATAAATTAATTTTCCATCCTTCCTTAACTTCGTTTATGAATTTTTCTATATATTTCAATACCGCATCAGAATATTTTTTTGCCTTTTCTTTATCCAATCTGGGTGAATTTTTATCGAAAAATGATTTTCTCTCATCTTTTTTATAAAAAAGCATTGGCGCAGGATTTGGATATACATAACTACCATCACGAACAAAAAATGGTTTTATTTCTTTGCAAAGTTCAGGAGATACCAGTGTTTCATCTGCTGAGAGAACCATTGCTGTTTCATTTATTCCCGCATGACCTCCAGATTCGGAAAATATTTCTTTTGTTATATGTTCGCAAAGTTCCCACCAGTGAATTACTATCGTTTTTCCTTTTTGTTTTTCCCAGGCGAGTTTTGCGATAGTTCTCAATTCGTCATAATGTCCGCCGTGTCCGTTTATGATAATTAATTGTTTGAAACCTGCGCGAAAAATTGATATAACTACATCAGAAACATAGCGTTGGAATGACTCTGGACTCACTGTCATAGAGCCTGGATATGGCAGTAATGTTCTGGTTATCCCATAAGAAATTGTAGGTGCGATAAGAGAATTTGTTTTTTCTGCCAATGTAGAACAGATAAATTCTGGGATAGTAATATCTGTGCCTAAATTTGTGCATCCGTGAGCTTCCATCGTCCCGATTGGGAGAAAGCAAGTGTCGATTTTCTCTGGGACTAAATTCCTAAACTCACGATGATTCATTTTTTCAATTCTTCGTTCCATCTTTTTTTTCTCCTTTCAATTCAAAAAAGTGTTCCTCTAAATATTTTTTTACATTCACTGCGATAAATTTCGGGATATCTGCTTTCTTTGCTATTTCTTCTACACTCGCTTTTTTCATACTCTCGATATTTTGAAAAGCGGAAAGAATTTTTTTCTTCCTTTTCTCGCCGACACCATCTATATCAGAAAGAAACGACCTCATCATCTTTTTCCGATGCGTTTTTCTGGAGAATGCAATTGCAAATCTATGTGCTTCATTGCGAATTCGTTGTAATAGTTTAAGTGCAGAAGAATCTTTCGGCAGTGAAAGTGAAGTTTTATTATTCGGGGTAAAAATTTCATCTACTCTCTTGGCGATAGCTATCACTGGGACTTTATCGGTCAAATTTAATTTTTCCAATGATTCCATCGCAGAGGAAAGTTGTCCTTTTCCGCCATCGATTAGTATTAAATCGGGAAGTTTCTCTCCCTCGGAAACCAAACGCTTATATCTTCTATAAACTACTTCGCGCATCGATGCGAAATCATCCTGAATATCCACTGCCTTTATATGATATTTCCTATAACCCGATTTATTTGCTTTACCAGAATGAAATTGCACCATAGAGGCAACTATAGTGCTGGAACCGAAATTCGATATGTCGAATGCCTCGATTGTATTAGGTGTTCTGGGAAGTTTTAGTAAATGTTCCAGTTCCAGCAAGCAATAGGGAATGGAGGCTTTTTTCCGCTGGATTATCATATCATTATGAATAATTTCGGCATTGCGTTTGGCGAGTAGTAATGTTTTCTTTTTTTCTCCTCGCATAGGAACTTTTACATACACGGATTTTCCACGAATCTTTTTTAGGAATGTGATTATCTGCTTCATATCGGCTGGTTCCTGTGATACCAGAATTTCCTTGGGGACATCTCTGTTTTCGGCATAGAAATTGCTAATAAATTCTCCGATTACTTCAGCAATAGTTTCATTTTTTGGGACAGTCATAGGG
>QNEG01000361.1 GCA_003645115.1 bacterium
CCCCGATGGTTCCATCCAATTTTCATATCCACATCCACCACAGTTTCACCATCTACTTTGAGTGTAAAAAGCTCCGGTTCCTCCAGCAAGGGATGAAATGGTCCAATTGGTATGATTGTCTCTTTCATATTAGTTCTCCATTTTCATATTGTCAAATTTATCGACTAACCGCAGGCAACAGCCCGCTGTTTAATTCACAAAGATAATTACAATAAATGCGTTGCATCTTTATTTGGTTCTTCTACATCCTGCGGTTCGAAACCCTCCACTTTTTTCTGTGGATAATCGCATCGAAGTGGATAAAGACCTTCAGGCCAATCATCCGCAAGAAGTAGCGGTCTTGGATCGGGATGACCCTCGAAAGTCACACCGAACAGATCTGCCATTTCTCGTTCTATCCATTCGGCAGCCTTGAATACTGCGCCCACAGATTTAGTAATTAGGTCTGGACGAGGCGCCAAAGTCTTCAGATTTATCATCATCCTCTCTTTATCCTGATATAAATGATAAATAATTTCTACCCCATCTTTAGTATCTATTGCGGATGTAGTGCATAATCTACATTTCAAATCATAAAATATAATTCGGGCTGCTTCCTGAACATCGTTCCTATCTACGCTTACATAAATTCTTCTGGTGCGAGGTTGAGCAATATCTTTTATCATATCGCCCAGTTTTTCTTTGACAATATCTATCATTGGTCTATTCGCCATATTTTTTCCTCCATATATAAACTATTTTTTCTTTGCTTTAAGATTATCCAGGAAACCGATTGCCTTGACCACACCAGAAATCATCGACTCCGGTTTTGGCGGACAACCGGGAACATAGACGATAATTGCATTAGGATCGACCTCTTTTATTACTCTATCCACCGGTCCTGCCATATTATAACTTCTGCGAAAGAAATTCCCATTTACAGCGCAGGAACCTATTGCGAAGACTACACATGGTTTTGCTGCTTGAAGATAAAGCTGTTGTAATCTGGGTTTAATCTGTCGGTTCACCATACCGGTTACTAATAATGCATCGGCATGGCGAACACTACCAACCAGAACGATACCGAATCGTTCCACATCGAAACGAGGAGTAAGTAAATCCAATATCTCTATATCGCAATTATTGCAAGGGGAACACGCTACATGATAAACCCAGATGGATTTTTTCAATGAATTTAATCCTAAAGGCATATTGCATCTCCTTTATTTATTTCAATATCCCAATGACATAAGAATCAAGGCAATTATTGCCAGAATAGTCATAGTAACCCAAAAGAACCTGACCGACTGGTCTATTCTCAATCGTGGATTAGTATTTCTAATCAAAGTGAACAATGCGATGAACAGTATATATTTCAATATAGCCCATAAAATACCGAGACCTTTGATTTGAATACCGCCCCAGAATAGAGTGATAATAAAAATCGGCGAAGTATATAATAGTATAGCTTTAGTGAGTTTGAAAGCGCCCAGTGCTGCGCCAGAATATTCCATAAACGCACCAGCGCCAAGTTCGGTTTCAGCCTCCGGAATATCGAATGGAACCAAGCCTAATTTCGCCTGAAGACATATCAATATTACTATACAGGAAATAACACCTGAAATCGAGTATAATATCGGTCCATTGTTGGCTTGATAAGCAAGTATATCTCCTAGACCTAATGAGCCAACTTTAAACACCACAGTGGAAATGGCAATAACCAGTGGCAATTCATATCCGATAAGCTGGTTCATCTCACGGGATGCACCCACCGATGACATCGGATTTCCGGATGCGGAAGCGCCAACCACTATCATAATAGATGGAATAGACATTATATACCACAGGACGATAAGGTCTCCCACGAAAGTATAGTTCCAATTCATATTTATCACACCGAGCATAGATGCGGAGAGAGTTGCTGCGGCTAATGCGATAGCTGGTGCCAGCAGGAAAATTGTCTTGTTGGCGGTTTCTGGTATCGGAACTTCCTTTATCAATAGTTTTCCTACATCATAGAAATTCTGAAGTATAGGTGGTCCCTTTCGCCATTGGACTCGTGCGGTTACTTTCCGGTCGAACCAGGCAGTTAAAAGACCGACTATCACGGTGAACAAAAATCCCGGAAATATTAAGTAATAGAAGATAGCCATACATTCCTCCTAATTCTATAATAAAAGAAAAAGATTAAATTCTGTGCATACCTGGTTTAGCCATAATTCTTGCGCCCCATTTTTCCGTTCCTACTATTTCATCTACTGGGATAAACTGCAATGCTCCGGATGTGCAAGTGGAAACACAATTGGGTTCATCGCCATCAGTTAAATTAGAAATACACAAATCACATTTGCTGACCACTTTTCGCACAATATTCTGATTAATAGCGCCGAATGGACAAGCCAATGCGCAACTAATACATCCAATACAACGGAATTTATTCCGCACTACTACTCCATCATCTCGCCTCTCGATAGCATCACGAGTGCAGGCATCCAGACAAACCGGTTCATCACAATGTCTGCAATGATAAGGGAATTCGGCAATATTTTGCGCCACGGAATGAGTAAGATTTTGCTGGCTGGTATGAGAATAAAAACAGGCACTTTCACAACTTCTGCAATCGATACAACGGTCTATATCGATAACTATTCTTTTGCCCTTATAAGCATCCGATGCTTCAGTTCCTTTAGTTTCCTGATTAATTTCAGGCATCTTGCCCTCCATTCATTTATTCTAATTCTTTTATCTATACTTTCTGAATTTTCGCTGGCACGGGAACA
>QNEG01000362.1 GCA_003645115.1 bacterium
AACTGGCTGTAGAAAAAATTAAATCGGACACGGGGAAAGGACCAGAATGGACATTGGAACGAGTGGATGACCAGTTTCGAGGATTTATACTTCAGCAAGAAAAAATCCGTTTCGATTCTACGCTGGATGCCGTGCTCTCTGTGTTAAGAGAAAAAAGCGAGAACAAAGTTATAGAAATATTATTCAAACAACAATAGAACAATGGATAATGAACAATACCTGTGGTATAAGCTATTCTGTGCCGATGGATTTGGGAAAAAAAGCATAAATATCATCTATGAGTCTATGAAAAAAAATAATATGAACATCGAGGAATTATTCGATATGAACAGTGCAGAATTTAAAAAAGTGTTTCCTGAACTGGGCAGTGGAAGATTCAATCGGGCAAATTTCCAGGCTATACATAACCTGGATGAGAGCACCATTCGCAATGAATACGATGAACTTTTACAGAATAACATAAGTATAGTCCATATAGATAGTAAATTTTATCCCCGACGAGTTAAGGAATTGCCCGACTTCAGTCCGCCGCCGGTTCTATTCTGTCAAGGTCAACTTTCATTGTTCAATGCTGAAAGTATCGCCATAGTGGGAGCGAGAAAATGTTCTACTGTGGGGAAAAATCTGGCGAAACAGACAGCAAAAAAATTAGCCATAGAGGGAAAAAATGTAGTGTCCGGATACGCCAGAGGAATAGACATTTCGGCTCATCTGGGGGCATTAGAAACCGGAGGCACTACCACAATAGTGTTGGGTTCCGGTATTTGTGAGTTTTCCAGTTGGAAAATATCCAGCCAACAGAATTGGAAGATGAACACTTTAATAATTTCACAGTTTCATCCGAAAATGAAATGGAGTGGACAAAATGCGACTATGCGGAATAAACTTACTTGTGCTCTCTCGGAAGCGGTGGTAGTTATCGAATCCGGCGAGGAAATAAACGATTCCGGCAAGCGAAGTGGAACATTCAACACCGCAAAGAATGCACTTAAGATGGGCATTCCGCTTTTTGTGGCTAATTTTGACCAAGCTCCACTCGGCAATAGACACTTAATCGAATTAGGTGGGATACCGATTACGCCTGCGGATGCTGTCCCGCAAATATTGCAATTTCTCGATAATAAACATAAAAAAAGGGAAAATTTTGTATCCCCACAACTCGGGGTAAGCCATTTCTTATTTTAAACAAGAATGAATGGAAATAACTAATATGGAGATAATATGAAAACACCGTTGATATTCGAGGGAGATACTCGTTATACATACAGTTCGGGAGTAATTCGTGGGCTGGAAAATTTCCTGCTCACTCCTGGAGATTATCAAAAGGTTTTCGATGTCGGTGATGAACAATTGGGCACTGTCCTTGCAGAAATCGGTTATGGCGGTGGAGAACATAACCCCGAACACGCACTGGATATCGCCACTCAACAATTGCTCGAATTGGTGGAGAAACTCTCTCGACACAAACAATTCACCGATACTATCAGATTGAAATATGATTTTAAAAATGCTCAAATTTACCTTAAGGCACATTTTTTCGATGAGAAAATTTCATCCACTTTGCCTAATGGCACAATCGAACCAGATTCGTTATTTGCTGAAATAGAGAATTTGCTGAATGGAGAAATTGCCAAATTACCGAAACCTATGGATGAGGGAATAGAAAAAGTGAACAATATAATTTCCTCGTTTAATACTCCTGTGGCAGTGGATATAGTTATGGATAATGTGTATTATCGATATTTGCACGATGCTCTTCCCCAGAGCGAGTATTTTATCCGATGGTTCGCTATTGTCGCCGATTGGATTAACACTAAAAGCTTCGTTCGGATTGTCCGTTCACAATTGCCAATAAATCTTTTCCCAGAATATGCGCTGGATGGTGGAGATATCCCTTTGGACAAATTTTATCAGTCGTCCGAACTGGATACCGAGAGTATCCCGATGCTGTTTGCCAACACCGAATATGGAAACAAATTCGTGGATATAATCAAACACGGATTGGATGGTAAATTATCCTCGTTGGATTTTTTTCCGGGAACGACTTATGCAACTGTATAGATATACCAGATATTGTCTTTATGGGCTGGAATTGGTATGGGCTTATGCGCAAATCAAATTGGAGGAAATCGGGACATTGAGGACTATTTTGCGAGTAAAAAATGCAAAGCTCGATTTCGATTGGATAAAGGAGGTGATTTCGATTGTCATACAATAAACTCGCTGCAATCGGCGAATGGAGCACAGTGTTTCCGTTGAAAACTATGGGTATCGATGAATATCCTGTCCAGGAAATCGACGATATCCCGAAACTATTGCGCAATCTCGCACTATCTAAAGAATTCGGTATAATATTCGTGCAGGAAAATTTGCTGGAACAAATAGAAGAAGTAATTGCAGAATTCGCCGATAAAGATTTGCCAGCGATAATACTGATTCCATCGGTTTCAGGCTCGGAAAAACTGGGTGTCTCTATAATTAGAAATACTATGAAAAAAGCCGCCGGACGCGATATTATGGCCGAGGAGGGAGAATGAATCGAGCAAAAGACTGGCTCGCACAAGCCCGAAAGGATATCGAAGCCGCAAAGGATATGATGGCTGATGGTCACTATGAATGGGCGTGCTTTATATGCCAACAAAGTGGTGAGAAAGCACTTAAATCTGTGGCTTTTGCTTTTAATAGTGAAATATGGGGACATAACTTGACTACTTTGCTTCGTGCATTATCCGATAGAATGGATATTATTG
>QNEG01000363.1 GCA_003645115.1 bacterium
CCACATCATCGAAAGTAATGATAGATAGACCTATAGTGATTGCGGAATAATTTTGTTCCTCCAGCAATTTCTTCAATCAGTTTACTGGGGTTTTTAAGGCAATTTTGGCTCCATCCATCACAAATCAACTTACTTTTTCTGCGATTTTTGGTATCAATTTTTTAGTCAACTCAGCCATTTTTTTGTCAGCCTTGTCTGCGGTAGCTAAAATCTGCTCTAAGGTAATCGGTTCCAAAGCATCAGGCAAACACATATCGGTGATAATGGAGAAACCGATAACTTTCATTCCCGAATGGACTGCCACGATTACCTCGGGTGCAGTGGACATCCCCACGGCATCGCCGCCGATTATTCTCAAGAAGCGATATTCCGCTGGAGTTTCCAAATTTGGACCAGCCACTGGAACATATACACCCTGCACCACACGAATTCCGAGTTCCAATGCGGTCTGTTCGGCTAACTCTCGCAGTTGTTTTGTATATGCATCGGACATATCGGGAAAGCGCGGACCGAGTTCATCGTCATTGGGACCGATTAATGGATTATCTCCGATAAGGTTAATATGGTCTGTGATAATCATAATATCGCTGGGTCGAAACAATGGATTTAATGCACCCGCCGCATTAGATACAAATAGGACTTTGGCGCCCAGCGCTTTCATCACTCGAACCGGATAAGTAATTTGCTTCATATTCCAGCCCTCGTAATAATGAAACCTGCCTTGCATTGCCATAACCGGAACCCCAGACAGCTCGCCGAATAATAATTTTCCAGCGTGGCTTTCCACAGTGGATACCGCAAAATGCGGCAATTTTTCATAAGATATTTCCACTTCCGTGTGGATAGCCTCGGCCACTTTACCGAGGCCGGTGCCCAAAATCATTCCGATTAATGGAGTTCCATCATAATATTCTCTTATTACAGGAATGGTTTCCTCCAGTTGCTTTCGTATTTCGAGCATTTTCGACCTCCTATTTTATCGATATTTTTTATATCTCCTGCAAAATGATATATAAACCCTATTTCTCAAGGATTATATAATAAATTCGATAAAATATAATCGATAATTAATTCCATAGCAAATTTTCAATGGCAAATTTTTTTGATAATTTAATAGGTGGGTTTCACTGCAGAAACAAAAATCGTAATCCATCCCGATTGGTAAGGACAGGCACTTCACCAGATATATTCCCGATGGGATTGTTTGGTCTGGTGTCCAGGTGACAGAATAGATTTGAACCGAGATTTTCAGGATTACACGGATAGACAAGGGATTTAAGCCCCTTGTCTGAGCTTTTTTCCCATTGGTTTCGCTGAGTATGGGAATGACATCTTCTTTGGTGTTCCCCTTTGGAGCAAACTCCGTCTCGATGCGTCGGGATAAAGGAGCAATAAAATGACGGAACAAATTTTGAACCGGGATTGGACAGATTTAACTGATTTCGCAGATTGCCTGCACCCCGCACCAATTGTGGTTCGACGCTTTGACAAATCCGTTCAATCCGTTTAAATTCCTTGAATCTTGGTTCAAATTTTTTTATATGCATTAATCTGTGGTTTCCGCAATCTAACTTCTTAAGCAATGTCCAGATTTATTCTTCTTGTTCGGTTTCGGTTTTCGCTTCCCGAATCACTTTATCCGCAATTTCCTTTGGCATAGTTTCATAATGCGAGAATTCCTGAGTGAACCAACCTCTACCTTGAGTCATCGAGCGTAGGACTGTGCTATATTTGTATAATTCTGCTTGTGGGACTTTAGCAATAATTTTCTGGAAATTTTTTCCTACCGGTTCCATACCTTGGATTCTGCCTCTTCGCGAGGAAATATCGCCCATAACATCACCGGTGAAGGATTCTGGGACAGTTACCTCGAGGTTGAGTATCGGTTCGAGCATAATTGGACCGGCTTCCATAAATGCCTGTCGGAATACCTCACGAGCACATTTCTGGAATGCCACATCCTTGGAGTCCACAGGGTGTTCCTTGCCATCGACAATTACCGTCTTGACATCTACCACTGGATATCCAGCGATAACTCCCTCGCTCATAGCCTGTTTCACTCCTTTCTCAACCGAACTTTCGAAACTGGACGAAATAGCACCACCGAAAATATCCCACTCATATTCGAAACCTTCACCTCGTTCCAATGGTTCTATTCTCATTTCCACTTCGGCAAATTCTCCTGCGCCACCGGTTTGTTTCTTGTGACGATATCTTTTAGTAGCGGTGCGAGTTATAGTCTCTCGATATGGAATGCGAGGTTTCTTCAGTTCCACCTCCACATTGAATCTCTCCTGTAGTTTTTGCACCACCAAATCGAGATGCAGTTCTCCCTGACCATATACCAATGTTTGATGAAGTTCAGAATCTACCTCGAAGAAGAAAGTGGGGTCTTCATCGTGCAGTCTGGCAAGACCTTGAGCGATTTTATCTTCCTCTCCCTTATTTTTTGGCACCACTTTCTCAGCAACCAATGGTTTAGGGAACTCCACTGGCGGATAAATAATTGGAGCTTTCTTGTCGCATAATGTATCCCCGGTTTTAGTGGAACGCAATTTCACTGTGACACCAATGTCTCCAGCAGACAATTCATCGACTTCAGTCCGATTTTTTCCATTGGTGATAAACAACTGCCCGATGCGCTCGTTGGTTTGCTGAGTAGAGTTCTGGACATCATCGCCCACCGCTACTTTGCCGGAATAAATCCTGAAAAATGTCAAATCTCCTATATGCGGTTCTGTAA
>QNEG01000364.1 GCA_003645115.1 bacterium
ATTGAGTGATGATATAAAACTATATTTCCAGAAAATAGGAATTATGACACTTGGTATCATTCCGATTCCGTCTTTTGACAAACATAAGAAAAATTATGGCACACTTTTGGTGACAATCGATAGAGAATATTTCTGGTCGGAGGAAGAAAAGGGATTATTAATCGAGGTAGTGGAGGATTTAGGGTTTGCACTCAATTCGATAAAATTGGAGCAGGAAAAAGAAACTATACTAAATAAATTGGCTCAAAGTGAAGAATTATATCGGTCGCTGGTCAATCTTGCTCCTATCGGTATTGGATTACACGATGGGAAAAAACTATTATTTGCTAATGATAAAGCAGTGGAAATATTGGGCTATGATAACTTTCAGCAGATGAGTGAGAAATCGTTATTGGATTTCGTTTCCACCGAAAGTGTGGAAATGGCTAAATCACGAATAGAGAGAATGTTTTCCGCAGATGAACCCGCTTCGCCGATGGAAGAAATATTGGTGAGAAAAGATGGCACGAAAATTATCGCAGAAGTATCTGCTGCACCGATAGAAATCGATGGAGAAAAGCGAGTGCTAATTGTAGTGCACGATATTACCAAGCGGAAGAAAGCAGAAGAAGAAGCACTCGCACTGGAACAAAAATTACTTCAGGCGCAAAAACTGGAGGCAATCGGTAGATTGGCAGGCGGTATCGCTCACGAATTTAACAATCTGCTGAATGGTATTATCGGATATGCAGAATTACTCAAGGAAAATTTATCTGCTTCTTCGTCCGCATTTCGATATACCGAGTTGATATTGAAGGCTGGTCTGGATGCTGCGAAATTGACCCGACAAATCTTGAGTTTTGCTCGACGCACACCAAAAGAAGAAACTCCGTTTTTGATAAACGAAGCGATTCAGGAAGTGGTGGATATACTGAAACAAACCGCTCCTCGAAATGTGGATATAGTGATGGATTTGGCCGATGAGGAGATTGTGATAGTCGGAGATATGGCGCAAATAGAACAGGTGATAATGAATTTATGCGTAAATGCATTCGATGCCATGCCTCAGGGTGGAAAATTAAACATCCAAACAGAAATTGCACAGATAAAAGATGATTCTCATTTCGAGATACCACCGGGAAAATATACTCGAATCAAGGTTTCTGATACTGGAATCGGTATGTCGGAAGAAATATTGCAAAACATTTTCGACCCATTTTTCACCACGAAAGAACCACGAGAAGGCACTGGATTGGGATTATCAATCGTATATTCTATTGTTCACGAACACAAAGGACATATTTATGCGAATAGCACTCCCGGTGAGGGTTCTACATTTGAAATATTACTACCAATCTCTGATAGTGAAGCGAAAACGGGACCGAAATTTGCGGCACAATCAAAAGTAAAGGGCAGTGAAACTATTCTGGTTGCCGATGACGAACCGGTTATGCTGAATCTTATGGTAGATTTATTGCAAAGCCGAGGTTATCGTGTCCTCACCGCTGTCGATGGCGTAGAGGCGGTCGAATTGTTCAAATCACGCCAGGATGAAATAGACCTGGTGATATTGGATGTGATTATGCCGAATATGGATGGTTTAAAGGCACTCAATCAAATTTTGGAAATCGAACCATACGCAAAAATATTAGTGGTAAGTGGTTATGCTCAAATAGACACTGTGGATAAATGTTTGGAAGCCGGCGCGAAAGGTTTTATTCACAAACCACTGCGTATCGCTGAATTGTCGGAAAAAATATGGAATACATTGAAAGAATAATCCAGCTATCTCATCATATATGAACGATTCGAAATCTATAACCATAACCGTTCCCGAGGATGTAAATCCCTGCAGAATAGATATATACTTGGTTCAACAGGGCATCGGGCTATCTCGCAATCAAATTCAGAAACTAATCAGGAGCGGGAATATTAGCGTAGTGAATAAAGGAACCAAGCCAAATTTCATCCTGCGTGGTGGAGAAACTATCTTGATAGAAATTCCAGAGCGAGAACCTTTTAAACTTATCCCCGAAGATATCCCGATAGATATCGTCTATGAGGATGAATATATGTTGGTGGTGAATAAACCGCCGGGGATGGTAACACATCCTGCCCGAGGCAACTGGACAGGAACACTATTAAATGCAGTGCTTTATCATACCAACCAGTTATCGCCGATTGGTGGAGATTATCGCCCCGGTGTGGTCCATCGCCTGGATAAAGATACATCGGGATTATTGATTGTGGCAAAGCGAGCGCAGGTTCACACTAAACTTTCCAGGATGCTATCGACCAGGAAGATTCATCGAGAATATCTCGCATTACTGTGGGGACACCTTCCCGAGAAACATTGGATAGTGGATGCAGCGATAGGGCGAAATCCTGCAGACCCGTTAAAAAAAGCGGTGGTTCCCGATGGTCGTCGAGCAAAAACCGAATTCTTTCATTTGAATTATTTCGACTTTTTACATCTGGTGCGAGCGAAACTATACACCGGCAGGACACATCAGATACGAGTTCATTCTGCGCATATCGGGCATAATGTATTCGGCGATTATGATTATGGCGGCAGAGAAGAAAGAATCGGCGGGATTCATCCTCGATATAGAAACGATGCAAAAGAGCTATTGGAATTGGCGCCTCGGCAAATGCTTCACGCATATAAATTGGAATTCACACATCCCGTTTTGGGAAATGCAATGACATTCCGAGCGCAATTGCCACAGGATTTCAGCGCTGTCCTCGAACGATTGGGA
>QNEG01000365.1 GCA_003645115.1 bacterium
CGATGATGGATTTATGCGAACCGTTATCGATGCTCCTAATCAAGCAAGAGACTATGAAAAGATGCCGCATGCACTTCCAGCAACAGCAGAGAATTTAGCTATGGCAGCGGAAAAAGCACTGACATTCGAACCGCCACATGAAAAGCCTGCTCCATATTTACCTGAAACACGAATGAGCTATTCATTCCCCGGATATGGTGGCAGCGGTGAGTACTACGGTATAATGCCGGGAACGAAAGCCGGTGAATTAGAACTTTGCGACAGCATTAATGTTATTCCTGTCCCGACGGTATCGGCACCGTGGGCGGTCGGATGTCGTGGACTCGCTGTTCCATACGATTACTGGGTTACCTCGATGGATTGGGGAACATGGGAAAGCTTCAATGTACAGTTCGACCTTGCTAAAGAACCGACTGGGTATTTCCACAGCACATACCCATTCACAAACTTCTATTATACACCGGGAGACCTTGCCTATGATGGAAGATGGTTCTGGCAGGCGGTTCCGGGGCTTGCAAAAGTGTATGCATGGGACCCAAATACTGGTGATTTAATGGATTCACTATGGGATCCAACAGGAGCGATGTGGGATACAGCAGGAATATGGGGTGTTGGATACGACCCCGTAGAAGACCTGTTCTATCTCGGTGATGATATAGGATTACTGTGGCAGGTTGCAGGAAAAAGCTGGGCAACACCCGGTGAAACACAAGCCGTATGGGGTCCGCTCTCCGGTATTTTGGGTGATGTTATTTTTGGTGTGGCATTTGACCCGGTACGAAGAACTGTATGGGTTACATCTTACTATATGGAAAATCTTACAGAATGGAATCCGAATATACTGGATGGCTGGCTGTTTTTGGAAAATACAATCGATGTGCCATACTCCAATCTAAATGGTATGGAAGTCGGTGCGGACAGAAAACTATGGGTCGCCATCGAATATTATATGGACCTATTCTCGCAGGTGCATGGTTTCTGTCTTCCGGAAGGCTATCATCCTGCAGGAATCGGTGTGGAGCCGGGTGTGGTAACTCTGGCACCGGGCGAATGTGTGGACATCGTATTTATGGTAGGCAGTCAAGTATCGCCGGGCGAGTATGAAATGACACTTGGAATTCAAGTCGGTAATAATACCGGCGTATGGTCGGATTATCTACACTACGATGTAACGATAGTCGTTTCACCCGGGCTTATGTCCACATGGAATCTGATTTCTGTTCCTGTTGCTGCAGCACCGAATAATGTATATGTCCAGCTTGCGGATGATATAACTCCATTCTCGAACGACCCGCCTAATTCACAGATTTATGCATGGGATTCCGAACACGGGGCATACATCATTCCCGAGCAGTTTGAACGCGGACGTGGATATTTCCTGTGGAGTTGGTATGATAATACCCACTTCGATGTAAGTGGTGTGCCATATTACGATGCTCTAACACTCACACTGCCATACTATGCTTCCGCTGCTATTCCCGGCTGGAATCTTGTCGGTAATCCGGTAAATGCCGAAGTCGATTGGGATGCCGTCGTCGGTAATCCTGCGTTTACAGGATTGTCAACATCATATTACAAATTAACCTCTGCGGGGTGGGCGACATATAGTCCCGGGTTCACGGGAGGTGCGGGAAGATATATCGACCCGTATCTTGGATTCTTCGTATTTGTTCAGCCCGGAGAAACCGGAGTGTTACCGTTCGGAACCGATTGTATCGTACGCAGCAAAGGATTGGCGAAGAAAGCAAGCGCCGATATTCTACCCGAATTTACACTTCGTCTATCTGCTACATCTGGTGATAATACCGATGAGTGGAACTATATCGCTGTTCGCGATGGCGCTGCAGATGGATTCGATTGGAATTTCGATGCTGCAATGCCTCCTATGCCCAGTGGAGTTACCGATATTGCAGCGATACTCTGCGATGGAAATGTGCTGCTTAGAGATGTGAAGGCTGGAATGCCCGATGGAGTGGTGAAAACATGGACATTTGCAATCTCCGGAGGAGAGAGCGGAGAAGATATGGTCATATCTTGGCAGCAAAATCATATACCGGATCAAAATGATGGTTCGATGGGGATGAACCAGATATACGGCGGATACAGCTTCGACCTATATGACCCTGTTACAGGTGAGCATATCGATATGAGAACAACTAACAGCTATTCATTCTCGTATGATGGTTCTCGCGAACTCACTATAACGGTTTCCGCGAATGTACTCGATGCAGATGGAAAGGGAGAAATCCCGACGCGGATTGCTCTGGAACAGAATATTCCAAATCCGTTTAATGCCTCAACAGAATTAACATTCTCACTACCGGTAGAAGCAGATGTCATCGTCGAGGTAATGAATATATCCGGTCGCGTTGTAAATACACTTCTGAACAGTGAAATGCAAAGCGGTGTTCATTCCGTTAGATGGGATGGGACCGATGATTCGGGGAAAGAACTTTCATCGGGAGTTTACTTCTATAGATTGCGTACCGATGGATATTCCGAAACACGAAAGATGATGCTGCTTAAATAGATGCGGAGATATAATAATAAAAGCCCCCGTTTATTAACGGGGGCTTTTTTTCGGTAGCATTTCCGAAATATAAGATATGTTCATCTTAAATCGATTTCAATGCATCGTAGAGTAGTGCACATGCACGGTCTATATCATCCTTTTTACATATCAATGCCGGTCTGAATCGTATAGTTTTTGTGCCACAGGGGAGTATTATCA
>QNEG01000366.1 GCA_003645115.1 bacterium
ATCCTGATAATGTCCAGTGAATAGAATTTCCAGCTATCGATGGCGTAGGTCCAGATGGACAATCCACATAGAAAAGATATCCACTTTTGTTCTCGTAAATATCTATATTATTTATCGGTTCGTCCCACAAGTTTCGCATTTTCACGGTAACCTCGATAGTGACAGAATCATCGGCGGGAATAGCGAACGGCGCCACATGAGTGGATTCTGGAAGAGTCACTGGACTGTGAACACTGCGCACATATAACAATTTTTTGGCAAATGCGGATAGAATAGCATTGGCACTCCACTGCCACTGGTATTCATCCTCACCCTGAAGCATTCCCGCTGTAGGCATCCCGGATACCAATAAAATTTTTCCACCATAGGCATCCTCACCGGAAATTTCTATTGCGGCGGGTTTTCCGATATCGCCATCATCCCAGGTGTCGGTGAACCGAAGTATAGTTCGAAAATCATCGGAAAAAGTCGGTCCCCATACTGTATATAATCCTGGGGAAAGCGAGACAAAACCCAACGGATGCATATCATCGACTACCTCGACACCAGCGAGCATACCCGCAGAGGGAACACCATCCACATAATCAGAGATATCCACAGTTCCCTCGGGAATGATACCGAGTGCTTCCAGAAGATATGCGCCATTGCCCTCTGCGTAAATAGTAGCACCTCTTCCCAACGCTTCGATAATTTCATCGGCGAGTTCGGGATAAGTGGTAGCTACCTCACGGATATAGTCTCCGCCGTCATCCCCAGATGCCTCGAATGCAGGAATAATTATCAACTGGTCATTCCAGTCAAAATCTGCCACCGAATCTTTTACTACATCTACCCAACTTTCCACATTGCCGGATAAAGCTTGGAATGCCATTTGGAAATAGGGTGTTTGCCAGGTGACTGATTGTCCCATTTCATCCCTAATAGTGCTTCGCAAAACCGATATGCAATGACTTCCCGGGACCGTCACTGAATAGCTCTTATCTATTACATCGATATCGAACGAATAGTCGATGTAATGGTCGAATTCCTCGCTTGCTGGGACAGAGTCTGGAAATACGAACTGTCCTTTCAATGAACCGGATGCAATCCATAGTATCGGTCTTTCTCCATAGGGATTGACCAAATCTAAGTCTAACATTCCAGTTCTGACCCATTGGTCGTAAGTAGCAATTTCCCACACAAACGAATATGCCAGTTTTGGAGCAGTTTGAGTGGCATCGGTGGGTATCACCGAGACATCCGCATAAGCAATGATTGCCACTGCAATCACCATAATAAAACTACACTTTCGCCAAAACATTTTGAACCTCCTTGTTCATAATTGTTCATTTTCGTCCATTATATTGAACATAAAACTTTTCAAATCCAGTATCTGTGGTGAATTTCTATATTTTCATCTATAATTTGAGCAAATATTGTGCCAGAAAATCGGACTGGCAAATTAGGTAAGTATGGAATCATTTCCAGACTCCTGGCAATGGAGTTCCATCGGGGCATTTGCCCTGTGGAGAAACTTTATATTCGAGTATCCAAAAACCTTTGCGGTCGATGACTTTCTCGCCTGTGGTGGGACAAAATGTATCCTCGCCCTCCTCGCCGGGTGCATTGCCGATATATACATATTGCAATCCCTCCTCCATAGCTATCTGCCGAGCCATTCGCAAAGTTTTAATTGGAGTCTGTGGTCTATCGGTCAATTTATAATTGGGATGAAAACGAGAGAAATGAATGGGGACATCAGTTCCCAGTGAATCTGCAATCCATCGGCACATAGCGCGAATACTGTCGGGGTCATCATTGGCACCGGGAATGATTAAATTGGTTATCTCCACCCACACACCTTCCTCACGCAATATTTTCAATGTCCGCAACACCGGTTCACGACCGGACTTAGTATATTCCTGATAAAATTGTGTGGGACCTTTCAGGTCAACATTAGCGCCATCTAATACTTCGCATAATTTCCGCAATGGTTCCTCGTTTATATATCCGCATGTTATCCATACATTTTTCAATCCCGCTTGATGAGCCAAGACTCCGGTATCATACATATATTCGAAAAAAACAGTAGGTTCGGAATATGTATAAGCGATGGATTTACAACCCGATGTTAGTGCCTGTTGGACAACTTGCTCCGGCATCATCGTAATGTGTTGACTTTCCTCTGGTAATGCCTGTGATATTGTCCAATTCTGGCAAAAAATGCAGGATAAATTACATCCGGCGGTGGCAATTGAAAATGATTTACTTTGTGGCTGAAAATGGAACAGTGGCTTTTTCTCGATAGGGTCTATATGGACGGCAACTGGTTTTCCATAAGTCATAGCTCGCAGAGTTCCATTCACATTGGCACGAACTCCGCAAATACCTCGACCACCCTCGGGAATAATACATTTGAATGGACATAGCTGACATTGAACCGAACCATCGGCAAGCTTTTTATAAAACATCGCCTCGTGAAGAGATAAATTCCAACCCTGTATCCGCTCGGCTGTTATTACTATCGCTTTTTTGATTTTATCGATAATAGATGCATCGACGCTAACAAATAAAAATACTATTAGCAACAAAATTAATACAAATATTTTCCTCGATGTTCTATTCATAATTGTTAGAATAATATGAAATTCTAATTGCTTTGTCAAGATGTGAAAGAAAAAACAGTGTCTGCTTTACGCACATGGTATCCAGGTGTGAAGAATTTTATGAGCGGGTCGAGGATTATTGG
>QNEG01000367.1 GCA_003645115.1 bacterium
GGATTGGACCAACTCTCCTATGATTTCTCATATTCTCCGAAAAATAGACTACATATATTACTATATCCTACTCGATTCGATTTTCAGGAGACCAATATAACCTCCACCATTCTTCCCGAGGGAGTGGGTGGATTTACTGAATTGCTAAAAAATCGTGTGGTGGTCCCGTTCAATGGAAACTGGGAGGATTTCCGGCATGTCCTGGTGCACGAATTGACTCACGCATTTACATTCGAGTTCCTATATGGTAGTGCGCCAGCTGGAGTATTATCATTGAGCAGAGTATTTCGAATACCGCTATGGCTGGCGGAGGGATTATCGGAATTCGAAAGCCTCAATTGGGACCCAGAATCCGATATGTATATGCGAGATGCTGTCCTGAATGATTATATCGCTCACCCCGAAAAAATTGGCGGATTCCTGGTATATAAGCAGGGACAATCTATGATATACTATATCGCCGAAAGATGGGGCAGAAAAAAGATTGGCGAAATATTAGCAAAGGGAAAAATCGAGGTTTCCATCAATCGTGTCCTGCGTTCTGCTCTCGGTATCGGACTCGATGATTTCTATCGCCAATGGAAATTATGGGTAAGGCGAAAATATTTTCCCCAAATCGAGGGACATCATTTACCAAAGGAAACCGCTACTCAAATTACAAAGCACGAGACCGATAGAAGTTATATGAATGTCCAACCGGTATATAATCCCACTAAAGACCAGATTGCATTTATCTCCAACCGAGACGATTATATGGATATCTATACAGTGGATGTTCCTACCGGTATAGTCAGAAAAATTCAGAAAGGTGAACGCTCCGGTGAATCACAATCTTTTCATCCGATGGAAAGCAGAATGTCATTTTCGCACAATGGAAAATATCTGGTTCATTCGGTTAAATTAGGATATTGCGATGGAATTTCTATTTTAGATGTATCCAAACGCAACAGAATTCGAACCATCCGTTTCGATACACTGGGTATCAGAGAAATTAGTTCACCATTCATATCATACTCGGGAGATAAAATAGTTTTTTCGGGACTTCATACAGGGAGAAGAGATATCTTTATCACCGATACACTCGGTTCAGAGTTGGAAATTTTGACCGATGACATATATGATGATATGTATCCTGCGTTCTCGCCCGATGGAAACCGAATTGTATTTTCCTCAGATAGACCAAACACTCCAAAACAAAATAATAGCAAATATCCTTCCAAGTTCGGTGAATATAACATATTTATCTACGATTTGATAAATGATTCATTGTATTCACTGACTTCTACCGGCGGAGATAACAAATATCCATCTTTTTCGCCCGATGGAGAAAAAATAGTTTTCACCTCGATGAAAAATGGAGTTGCAAATATCTACATCGCCGATATAGTAAAAGATACCATTTATCCAATCACCGATTTAGTCTGTGCTGCCTATACTCCCAGCTGGTCTGGGGATGGCAAAAAAATCGCATTCTCCGCATTCTGGAATGGTGGATGGGATATATTCGTGATGGAAAATATCGAGGTGCTTGAAAATACCCCCGAAAAGTTCAATACCGCATTTGAAACAATGCCAATCGAGGAGGCAGAAGAGGAAACTGTTCAAACCGCACAGGATACTATGGAAACTCATTCATCCGATATCCCGCTGGTATGGGGAGAGTTGTCCAAATATCGTTTTAGTGAGGAACAAGAAGATTCGATAGTCGCAAAAAAATATAAACCACAGTTTTCTGCTGATTTGATGATGGTAAACTTCGGATATAGCACATACTATGGACTGGAGGGTTCCAGTATCCTTATGTTCTCCGATGCCCTGGGAAATCACCAAATATTGCTCGCTACAGACCTGTATCAAAATCTGGATAATTCAAATTTCTATCTGGGATATGGATATCTTCGACATAGAACAGATTTTTATTTCACAGGGTTCCATTACAAGAACTTTTTCTATGATAATTTGTATCGTCTATTTTCGGATAGGTATTATGGGGGAAGCATATACGGATTGTATCCATTTTCACAATTTTCTCGAGCCGAATTGGGCGCAGGACTTTTCTTCGTGGATAGATATTTCTACGACCCGCCTTATGATGATACTTATTCTGAAAATTTTAGCATTGAGGCGGCATTGGTATTTGATAATTCATTATGGGGAAATACCGGTCCGATGACCGGCGCCAGAAGACGATTAGAATTAGAGATGATACCGAAAATCGGCAATAATCCGCAAAGCTATTTGGCTGTGGAAACAGATTGGAGACAGTATTATCATTTCGGTCGAGGATATTCATTTGCATTCCGACTGTCCGGCGGTTATTCCGCAGGCGAACACCCCAAAAAATATTATCTCGGCGGTATGGACCAATGGCTTAACTATTCCATCGCCAGAAATGATGTATATTCCATCACCGATATTTACATCTCCACTATTGCGGTTCCATTGCGAGGATACGATTATTTCCAATTCTCGGGGAATTCTTACGCATTGTTCAATTTCGAATTTCGATATCCATTCGTAAATTATCTGGATTTGGGTTTCCCCCCACTGTCGATTCGAGGGATTAATGGTGCTTTATTCACCGACTTTGGCGCAGTAGCATCGGAACCATACAGCAATTTTATTGGTATGCGCGAGGGTAGGCTGAAGGATTTTAAATTAGGTTTCGGAGTGGGTATGCGATTCTGGCTGTGGATGTTCGCACTGCACTACGACCTGGCATGGAC
>QNEG01000368.1 GCA_003645115.1 bacterium
ATTTTTGTCTGTGATTTAGAAGCAAAAGCTCTTTTTCTTAACAATGTCGCCAGAAAAAAATTAGGGTTAAAGGATAAAGAAAAAATAAGCGGTGTAAATTTATTCGACTTTATTCATCCCCAAGATTTATTCGTAGCGAAAAAAATGTTTCAAGGTAAAATCGATGGCGAATTCAATAAAACTCTATACAATATCAGAATAAAACTCGCCGATGGAGAATATCGCCATTTTCAGATAAATTCCATAATTGTAAAAAAAGATGGGAAGCCGTTCGTTGTTCAGGGAATTGCCAGAGATATTACAGATTTGCTGGAAATCGAACAAGAACTCGTGGAACGCTCACGGGAAATAAATATTCTGAATGAATTTTCCGATGTCTCGATGCGGAATATCACTGATAGTTCGATAATTATGCAAAAGGGTCTGGATTATTCTATGAAATTAGCTGGTTTCGATGCTGGCGCAATATATAAAGTCGATTACGAGAACAGAAAAATTATCGGGGTATATTTTCGAGGATTTTCCAAACAAGATTCTTCCACAGTGAACAGGGAAATGGATATCGACCCGGAAGCGCAATGGTTCCAGACTCTTATACAAGATGAAGTGAAATACATTTCCAATCCACAGGATTTCGATTTACCGATACTTACATATTATGAGAATGAAAAATTTGATAATTTTGTGGTAGCACTCGCTGTCCAGAGTGGAATTCCCTATGCTATAATTTGTTTGTGTAATCGGAGTAAATCTAAAATCAGTAAGGATAAACTTCATTCCATAAAAGCGCTGGTCAGACATCTGGTAACTGCGCTCGCTCAAGCCACTGCTCACCACGAATTAGTGGAATCACGGGATTCATTAAGAACAGCAAATCAACTATGGGCAGGAACTTTCGATACAATTAAAGATACTATTTTAATTACCGATAGAGAGGGAGAAATATTGCGCGTTAATGAGGCATCGGGGAGGATTTTAAATATTCCCGCCGATGAGCTGGTAGGAAAAAATATTTTCGAATATGCATTGCAGTGGTGCGCAAAATGTGAGCAGATATTCCCTAAAGTCCTCAGCACTGGAAAATCTTTCGATTTCGAAATTAGAATGCCAATAACCGGAAAATATTTAATGGTTACTATGAGTCCAATTTATCGTGGTTCCGACATAAATGGAGCATTATTGATAATTCGTGATATCACCGAAATCCGACAGATGTGGGAGCAGATAGCACAAAACCAAAAAATGGAAAGTGTGGGTTTTCTCGCTAGTGGAGTGGCTCATAATTTCAACAACATATTGATGAGCATTACTGGAAATTTATATCAATTGGAGAATTTACTGGAGAATAATTATACCGGAGCAGTTAAGGATACAATCCAATCTATCGAATGTGCTGTGGAAGATGCCACCGATACTATACGGCAATTGCTCAATTTCGCTCGAACACATAAGACAGAAAAATGCAAATTCGAATCCTCAGAGTTGGTAAAGGAAACCCAGTTCTTGAGCAAAGCCTTTCCGCCTAATATCCATATCGATATCTCCTCGAAAATAGATAATTGTTGGGTGTTAGGAGACCCACAGCAATTGAAACAAGCCATAGTGAATTTGATATTAAATGCCAAAGACGCTATGCCCGATGGCGGAACTATTAAAGTAGAAATTGATAAGAAAAAGATAACCGAGGAGGATGCGCATAATATTAAAGCTGGTGAATATGTAATCATTGCGGTGGAAGACGAAGGAATTGGAATCGCGGAGGAAAATCTATCCAAAATTTTCGACCCATTTTTCACTACCAAAGACCCCGATAAAGGAACTGGATTAGGGCTTTCTTTAGTGTATAATTATGTGACATCTATGGGTGGTGATATCTCGGTTAATTCGGTAGAAAATCAAGGAACCAGATTCGAAATTATTTTGCCATCAGTGAGTCCACCGAAGTTGGCGTATGAAAAATCTGAAAGGAAAACTTCTGCCAATGTTCTTCTGGTCGAGGACGATGATACATTGCATAACCTGTTCGCCAATTTTTTAGATAAACAGGGTTATGAAGTTAATGCGGTGAAATCTGCAGGGGAAGCATTGAAATGTGTAGAATCTTTCAAGCCAGATGTTGCGGTGTTGGATATTTTCCTTCCCGATGAAGCGGAGGATAATCTGGTATGGGCGATTATAAAAAGATGCCCAAGAACTCCTGTCCTGCTTATATCTGGCAGTAAGGTAAATAGTTCGATGATGAAAATGCTGGAGCGTGGAAAGGGTGCATTCTTGCTCAAACCATTTAAACTCGACGAATTAGATGAAATTATACAGAGTTTACTGGAGCGTAAACAGAAATCATCTCGATGGAACTGAGATTAATCCAATTCTACTTCCGATGTCTTCTGAATTTGTTCCAAGATACTATCCGCAGGAACACTGCCCTCGAACGATAATTTATTCCCATCTTTGACAGTTCTTGGTTAATTTTAACGATTCCCGAGAATTAGTTTATTGATAATCGATGGGTTACTATTTTGAGGGATTGATTTTTCTCGATTTTGTAGTGGCAACTAAATAAAATATTATCAATATTTTCCTTGATATGTTTGGTTATCCACATATCTTCTATTGTAGTAATACAGGAGGAGAATATGTTCATCCAAAAGACCCCATTCAAAGGGCAAAACGTATGTCCAAAGCGTGCAAAGTTATGGCGATAGAAAGGGCAAAACTAAACA
>QNEG01000369.1 GCA_003645115.1 bacterium
GATTAAATGATGAAAGATTTTAATAATTACTGGAGGGAATGATGAGAGATTATGCCAGAGAAGCTTTAGATGTATTGGAAAAAGAAGGTGCCAGTTATGGAGATATCCGAATTATCGACGATATAGTGGAAGAGATATCCATAAAAAATGGAGTTCCATCGGTTTCCACTCATAATCGTGAGGGATTCGGTGTTAGAGTGATAGTGGATGGTGCCTGGGGATTTTCTGCTTCACCGAATATAAATGTCGATGAAATAATTCGTGTCGCCCGGACTGCCTGTGCTGTCGGGAAAGCGAGCGCGAGATTGAAAAAAGAAGCAGTGAGACTGGCTCCAGAACATCCTAACCGCGATAAATGGACATCGAATTATCTTATAAATCCATTTAGCATTCCTATCGACAAGAAATTGGAATTGTTATTGTCAGCGGACAAAATCATTCGGGAGGACCCCAGAATTGCAGTCTCCACTGGTTCTTTATCTTTCTGGAAAGAACATCAATTGTTTATGTCCACCCAGGGTGCCGATATCGAGCAGACTATAATTCGCTCGGGCGGTGGAATTTCTGCTACCGCAGTGGACAAGGAGACCGGCGAGATACAGACTCGGAGTTATCCCGGCGTTCATAATGGACAGTATATCCAGATGGGCTGGGAAGCGATAGAGTCATTCGACCTGGTGGGCAATGCGGAGCGAGTTCGAGATGAGGCAATAGCATTACTATCCGCAGAACAATGTCCGCAGGGCGAAATGGATATAATTATCGGTGGAGAACAACTGGCACTGCAGATTCACGAATCACTGGGACACCCGACAGAACTGGATAGAGTGCTGGGAATGGAGGCGAATTATGCTGGAACCAGTTTCCTGACCACAGAAAAACTGGGCAATTTCAAATATGGTTCTGATATAGTAAATATTGTCGGTGATGGCACTGCGCCGAATGGACTCGCCACAATCGGATATGATGACGATGGTGTCAGAAGTAAAAGATGGTTTCTGGTGAAAGATGGAATATTTTCGGGATATTTAACCAATCGTGAACTGGCGCATATAATTGGGCAAACGGAATCTATGGGTTGCAATCGAGCAGATGGTTGGTGGTCGTTGCCGATGATTAGGATGACCAATATTTCGCTACTTCCAGGTGACTGGGAACTGCAGGATTTGATTTCCAATATCGAAAATGGGATTTTTGTAAATACCAATAAGAGGTGGTCGATTGACCAAAAACGATTGAATTTTCAATTCACTACGGAGATTGGTTGGCTTATCGAAAACGGCAAATTGACCAAGATGGTGAAAAATGCTACCTATCAAGGAATTACTCCACAGTTCTGGGGCAGTTGCGATGCTATCTGCAATGAAAATCATTGGACATTATGGGGAGTAAATAATTGTGGCAAGGGACAACCCGGTCAGCGAGCCGAGATGTCTCACGGTGCATCCCCGGCAAGATTTCGGAAAATAAAAGTAGGATTGGGTTAAACAGATTTTTTTCAAAATCATTAACAATGTCATTTCGACCGAACCCAACTTATGGAAAGAGTTCCCGATTTATCGAGAGAGCATAGCAATCCTTTGTTTGCGCCTTTATTAGCAAATTGCTTAATCTTTTTAATTCTCACGATGATAGTTTTAAAAATTCTAAATTCTTTTCGATTTAATTATATAATGGATGCCAGTTCCCCAGGACATTATCACCACTATTGCGCCGTAAATGTGTATTATCCAATATAATGTGGTGGGCACTTTGTCCCCGACTATCGCAGCCCAGAGCAATAATCCCACAATCATAATCATCTCGAATGTGGTCTTCAATTTTGCGATTAACACCGGCAATATGATTTTCCCCTTCTTTTTGATTTTCACCATTCGTATTGTTGTAACCACTATGTCGCGAATAATCAATGCGAATGTAATCCATAATGGTAGGACTCCGATACTGGCGAGAGCGATTAATGCCAGACCGGTCAGTATCTTATCGGCGATGGGGTCCCATAATTTGCCGAATTGGGATAATCGAGTTTTACGAGCGATATAGCCATCCAATGTATCGGATATCGCTCCCAGACCGAACAAAACAAATGCTATTATTCTTGTGAGCGTATTCCCGAAAAAAAATAGGAAAAAAACTATTGGAGCGATTATAATCCTTGCTAATGTAAGCCAATCTGCGATGGTCATTTTACTATATCACCAGAGATATGATTAATTATTTATTCTTCACCGAAACCATCAGCAAACAGTTTCGCGATTGCTTCCAGCGCTTCTTCCTCATCCGGACCATCAACCAATATTTTGATTTTACTGCCTTTCTCGGCTGCCAATACTAATACTCCCATAATACTCTTGGCATTAGCTTCCACATTGTCTTTTACAAGTTTTATCGAACTCTGAAATTTTGAAGCCGTCTTTACCAAAAGCATCGCAGGACGAGCGTGTAAACCTAATTTGTTTATAATCTGTAATTCCCGTTCCACTGCCAAAGACAACCTTCCTTATTGTATGAATTTTAATATAATAACATCGATTATTCCATCGTGCAAGTGATTTTAAATCAAAATTGTCTGCTTTACGCACATGGTATCCAGGTGTGAAGAATTTTATGAGCGGGTCGAGGATTATTGGTTGTAGCACTGCAATCCAATTGTTGTGGTTTTTGGGGTTAAGCATTTTCAATATTTCA
>QNEG01000370.1 GCA_003645115.1 bacterium
GGATGGAGCATGTTCGGGGGAATTCGTATGGGCAACGATGTTGGATAGAGATTATGATAACGAAATCGAATGGTTGCTTGAAAGTGGCGAATTGGATATCACGGATTTCTCGGCTGCTATTTTACGGTTTCACATGTGGTTCGAGAGTGAAAGACGCTACGACGGGGGACAGGTGCTTATCAGAACCGACGGTGGTGCGCCGGAATTAATAGAACCAATCGATGGATATTCTGTTCGAAATGTTGTTGCACTGGGTGATGAACCCGGGTATTCGGGAGATATGGATAATTGGAAACATCCCGCATTCGACCTGTCCGCATATGTGGGGCATACGATTTCGATACAATACCGATTTGCTTCGGATGCTGCAGTAACGGGTGCAGGATGGTATATCGACGATTTCGCAATCCTGGAAACGAGCTTTTTAATTCCACCGAAGAATTTCAGAGCCGAAAGCGGACATGATGAAATGATACCGCTTCACTGGGAATCCCCATCTGTGGGAGTCGATACATATCTTCTTTTCAAAAGCACCGTGCCAACAATGCCGGATACACCATTTGTAATACTAACGGCAGACGATGTAGAATATGAAGATATTGATGTAGTAAATGAAGTAACCTATTATTATTGGCTTGTGGCATGTTACGATAGAGGTGATTCGGAACCTGCCGGTCCGGTGGAAGCGATGGCATTTAATCCGGTGATATCTGTAGAACCGGGAACACTAGAAGTCAGTCTTACTATGGGTGGTGCCATAGATACCATACTGAGTGTTCATAATATTGGACTGGGAAATCTTATCATCGATGTATTTGAATTGCCGATAGAGGAGGATTTATACTTTACTCCTGAACATGGGGAAATTAGCGCTATCGCGGAAGTTATTTCGCATGTTTTTACCGGAGGCATTCCATGTATGGCAACAGACATGGAAATTACCGAACCCGATCCGGAGATATGGCACCTCCTCGATACAGACCCAATGGAAGGTGCCCAACAGGATATTGCATCGTTTTGGGGGCAAATCAGGAATACCGGTTCGGTATGGGCGTATTTTAGAGTTGCTGGATATGAGAGCTTCGGCGATCCCGATTCATTTGCAATCACTTTTATGTTGGACACCGATAGGAATCCGATGACGGGATATATCGAAGGCGGTGGAATAGAATATATGGTTGCTGTGGCACGCTTTTCCAGTTTCGAGGGAATGATATTGGAATATAATCCACTTAGTCCGTATGAATGGGATATTATTGGACCACCGGGATGGATATACCATTCATTGGAAGAGGATACTATAGCGGTCGGTTTTACAGCTTCGAATGTAGGTTCCCCGGTAGCAGCGTATGCAAGATGTGCTGCAATGGTTGGACTTACAGGAATGAGTCCCGAAATCGTCGATATGGCGCCAGATACCACCGAAATGCCGGTGGAGTTCTTTTTCTATGATGCATCGTGGCTCTCAGTAAACCCACTTGTCGATACAATCCCCGGCGATGAATATCATGATATAAATGTCGATATCTCATCGCTCGGATTGCCACTGGGCGATTATGGCGCATATCTGCAATTCAAATCGAATGATTTAAGCAATCCCGATTTACGAGTTCCTGTAATACTTCATGTTGTGTCGGGTATCAATGAATTTAGGAAACCCGATGTAGTTTCAATGGGAACACCATATCCATCACCATTTAATTCCGCTACGCAGATAAAATTCACTATACCATTCGAACAGGATATAAGATTGGATGTATGCGATATCACAGGCAAGTGTGTTCGAGAGTTATTCACGGGCAGAATATCGTCCGGTGAATATAACCTGCAATGGCGTGGAATCGATAATGATGGAGATAATCTGCCGTCGGGCGTATTCTTCATTAGACTGACATCCGATGACGGTGTTCACATCTGCCGAACGGCGATTATCAGGTGAGTGTCTCGATAAATGTCTATGGTAATGTTGTAGATTGCAATTGCAGCGATTTGCTTCTATTTCACCGGTTTTGATGTGTGTCTTTCTGCGGAATTTGCCGATTTCATCGAAGCCGCCAATCTTTCCGCTGTTATGCGCATGGATTGTATGTAATTCTTCGGCAGCGGGTCGAGACTTATAATGGTTCCGCTAATCTCATTTGCGACTACTTCTGCACTTTTCGAATCGAACTGGGGCGAAATGAAAACTGTGCTCAAGTTATATTCGGTTGCTTTTTTAATCATGCGCTCGATATCTTTTGCAGTTGCTTCTTTACCGGCATTCTCTATCGATATTTGCTCCAGACCATAGTCACGCGCGAAGTAACTCCACGAAGGATGATATACGATGAATCCACGCATATCGATTCCATCGAACATATGATGGATATCGCGGTCTAGTTCCGAAAGACGATTTATATAATTTTTTGAATTGCGAATATAGTATTCCCTGTTTTTACCATCGATAGTGATAAGCCTATCGCATATATTGTGCACAATTATTTCTGCATTTTTTAGTGATAGCCATATATGCGGGTCGTTTTCAATAAGCTTGATTCCATTCGAAGCATCGACGACTATAATATTTCTATTGAATCCTGCGATTCGATTTATCCATTTATTTTCAAAATGTACACCGGAACCGGCTTTTATTATAAGCGCAGCTTGGGCGATTGCATCGAGTTGGTTCGCAGTGGGTTCATAA
>QNEG01000371.1 GCA_003645115.1 bacterium
ATATATGGCAACGTTCATCGGGTTTTAAGGATATACCGGAAATCGATAAATTGATACCCGATAGACCACCCGAAACAAGCGTAAGTCTGGAAATTCTCATCGAACCGAGAAAGGGAGAAACAGTTCTTATAATCGATGACCAGGAAGGACTGGCTAAGCCTGTGGAAAACTCGCTTTACAAAGTTACTCTAAATCGCGGAACGCACAGTGTTAAGGTGAAGAAAAAAGGTTTCTATTTGCTCGAAAGAGAACTAAAAGTCAGTAAATCGGAGCGTATAGTGCTTACACTCGACAAAGCTGTTCGATATACGAGAACATCGGAATTACCGGGTACCTATAAGACAACCGCTGTGGCAACGGGAGAAAACGATATTTTCGCCGCTCCAGCAGGAAAAGAAATCATAGTTCATATGAATAGCGAAGGGAAGAAAAAGGAAGAAATTCATTATGATGAAGTGGGATTAAGAGCGGTAGGCGGTATGGTTCTCGATGGAGATGTTATTGTAATAACCGACCCGCAGCGAAATCAAATTGTTGCTTTACCAACCAGTGGTGATGTATTCGAAGAGGAAAAAATAACCATTGAAGAAACGGATTCTATGGAAATTACAGAACCGGAACCGGAGGATGAAGTGATACCGGGCGAAGTAGTGAAGCATAAGAGAACACGAAAGAAAACTGTCATTGCCTATGGCGGTGAAACATATGGCGATGTTCCTCTATCAAGACCTGCCGGTATCGATGGTAAGGATGGTGTATATTATGTTGCCGATGCTGGCAATGCCCGTGTTCTGATGTTTGAAAGCTCATCATTTAGAAAAGCCATAGGGGAGGGAAAGCTTTTCCACCCGGTGGATGTTGCCGTTAGTGGAGACGAACTATATGTGGCTGACATAGGGCTTGGCAAGATACTACGGTTCAGTACTGCCGGCGAATTTAAGGAGGAAGTCGAACTCGATTCGCAATTACAGCCCGGCGGTGTTTTTGTTAGTCCCGAGGGATTCGTTTTTGTGAGTGATTTTGCTCGTAACACAATAGTAAAATACACCCCGGATATGAAGCCGCTGTCTATTGCCGCAACAGATATAGTAGCTCCACGAGGCATTGCCCAAATAGGTATCGGACCCGAAGCTGTGGTATATGTGGCGGATGCCGCCGGACTCACGGTATTAAAAGGTGGATGGGATAATACATATATGCCCGAATAGGTGAACGGGCTGTAATGAAGATTTTTATAATGAGTGGGAAATGTAGTTAATTCCCGCCATTTCCAGGGGAAGCCATTTTCCTTTTCGGGAAGGTTTCCCCTGAAATTTTTAGCGACTAGATTTCTGCTATTTTGGAGAATATGTTGAAATACTTTCTGATAATTACTTTCCTTGTTGCATTTACTTTTGCAAATGCGATAAGTCTCGATTCATTGGAATCTTGGGCACATGAGACATTTTGGGGACACTATACATTACCCGATAGCCTCGAGTTTGCTCGCAATACTGCCATTGCGCGTGGAGATTGGCAAATTGCAGCATTTATATCCGCTGGAGCTGCGTTCTCAAGATTTGGAACAATCGATTCCGCAATGTATGATATAGCATACTGCTTAGCGAAAACAGGGGATTTTGAAGGTGCTGAAGAGGCGATTCGCCGTGCACGAAAACTATATGGAAAAAACAATCCTCAGGTTCAATATATTAGTTCTCTTCTGGCAATATGGAGCGGTAATGCGAGTATGGCGGATGACATTATACAGTCTGCTTTGCGAAAGGCTCCATCCGAGGAAGCACGGCAATTCCTACAAATAGCGGGTGGAATTATTTCCACCCTAAAAGGCGATATAAAAAGCGCCTTTAAAATGTTTAAATATGCGGAAAACATTTCCAAAAAAGGAACTGGGAGACCGAGATTTGAAGCGCGAATGCTCGGACAAAGTATCCAGAACAGTGCAGTATTGGGAACACTGTATATACGACAGCATTACGGCAGACCATGTGTAGTATTGCGAATGCGACCTGTATTCGATTGGCAGGATGGTTAGAGATATACGGCGCAATACATATCACTCGAGCATTTCGCTCAAATGTTTGGCTCGCCATATTTCCAGCTCGGAATCGAGCGAAATGGATTATTTGTAATCCCGCGTTGGAGTGGAATTCCTATTGGAGGAACTGTATCGCTATGGATAGTTTATGTGGATAAAAAGGAAATACTCGATTCCGTGCTTGTAAATGCATCGGGTTTTGTGAAAGGTTTTCCCGCAGCGGATAGCTTTGCTATTTCGATTCAGCAATTACGCAAAGATGCTATACATATGTGGTTCGATTCCCTCATGGCAATTGGAATGAGTGTAAATGAACCGTTCTGGCGTTTTATTCTATCCTATCGACTCGCATCTGCATTATCGGATACTACGCGATGGGATATGGGAATCGAAATGGCGGATTCGATAATTGCCACGGCGCCATATCTGGATAATATGTATCTATGGCGAGGTGCTTTTTCTTTATTCAAAGAAGAATTTGACGATGCATTCTACTATTTTGCAATACCTGTTCGCAGAGATAGCTGTTCCCTTCATGCGTTATATAACGCCGGTGTAGCGAAATTCCTCGCCGGCGAATACTTCGAAGCCGAGGGATTGTGGCTTTATGCGATAGATTGTGAT
>QNEG01000372.1 GCA_003645115.1 bacterium
GGTCATAGTGTTACATTTATATTGGAAATGCCATCATCGGTAGAATGGAGATGGGTCGGTGAAAGTGGTGTATGTCAATTGGATGTGTCCAGCGAACACGATGACCCATATCCACCGGTAGGCATCAATTATATTCCCTGCGGAGAATGGGTAGTCGCCGATGTGGAACTTGTGGATAGCACATCTCCCGGTTCTGGATGGTTCTGCACCGGATGGATTGGAACTGGCTCCGTTCCACCAGTCGGCGATACTAATTTTACCGTGTTCCAATTGAACGAACATTCCACTCTGGACTGGGAATGGGAAGCTCGACATCGGTTAGTGCTTACTTATGAGGGTGAAACTGGCGGAGAAATCCCCACTCAAACCGGCGCTGGATGGTATGTGGAGGGCGACACGGTTACTATCTATACCGAGCCGGAGTTGTTCGATGGCTCTATATATTATGGATTTGTGGAATGGGAATGCCGAGGTGGTGCTATCTGGATAGAGGAGCCATTTTTCTATAATACCCGAGTCGAGGTATCCGAACCGTGCACATTAGTAGCGCATTATTCCACCGCAGTCGCCTGCACATTGGTAAAATCTCCAGCTCAAGATTGGGGTGGTTTCATCGTAGATGGAATAGAATATCCGAATACCGACACGGTAGCTTTCTGGTGGGGAAGAGGTTCACATCATTTCATCGAGGCAACTACACCAGATTATGGACCGGACAGTCTGGAAGCATATGGATTTTCTCATTGGTCGGATGGTGGCGATACCGCTCACTGGGTGGAAGCTTCTGCATCTTTTATTCTATATGCGTATTATACTCATCAATTCAAAGTTAGCATTCGCAAGGAACCACCACGCAGTTTTGGATATCTTTGGATAGACGATGTATTTATATTCGATGATGAGTATTCTGGTTGGTGGGAAGAAGGCACTGTTCACCCGATAGCAGTTTCTACTCCCGATCTGGGAATGACTGTCAGGTATTATTTAGCCAACTGGTCGGATGGTGATACTAATTATATGAGAGACCTCGGTCCCATAGATAGCACAATAGATTTAATCGCATATTATGATGGTGAAGTTAAGATTACGGTGACCAAAGACCCATTGCAATCGTTCGGCAGTATCACCATAAATGATTCTACTTATGATAGTGTAGCTACAAAGTATCGCTGGTTGCCGATGGATGATTCTATCACCGTTTCGGTATCCAGAGTGGATGTAGATGAGAGTGTGGATACCGCATATATTTTCGATTACTGGAACGATGACCCTACGGATTCCATTCGTCCGAAACAATTGGGAATGTTATCCGAGGGAACAGAGGTCATCGCACATTATTATAAAATCTACTTCTTGCTGGAATTCACTACTTCTCCAGCTACCTGGGATTTGGATACATTGGATAGAGAATACACCAGGACTATGTATCCTTTCGAGGTAATAAGTGTGACCAATACTGGCACTATTCCCATCGATTATGGACTTAAGACAGTGGAGGATTTCACCTCTTGGACTGCAGGATATAGTATAGCTCATAACACTTATGTATTGCGCGCAGAATTCGACCAAAATAGTTTGCCACCAGCCTCATTTTCTCCAGCATTGGATTATGTCAAGACATCGTCGGAATGGTCAACATCTACTATATTCGGTCCGATGGGATATAATGTCCCATCCGGTGAGTCACAGAATTTATGGCTTCAATTCATTACTCCCACCGGGACATACGATTATACGCGACAGACCATAATCCTGCAGGTTTTGGCGAGACCGACTTTGTATTAATAAATTTTGCTCGATTTCACTTATCGGTGCCAGATATTACCAGAGGTTAAGCGAATGGTCTCAAAATATTCACATTGTCATCTCCATCCCGACCAGTCGCGGTGCATAGCAAAATGCCAAATTGCAGAAATCATAGGACAATATTCGGAATAGAATTAGGCAGAATGAAAATCAGGGTATATATACATCCTCCAAATTTGCGGTGATATGCACCCAGATACTGTCATTCCAATCTAATGATATAGGTGTAGGGATTGTATCTCCATCGGCTTTGTATTCTCCGACTACATTTTGAATGCTGATAGAGTCCTCATTCCCGATAGCAGCTACAAATAGCCAATTATATGTGCCACTTTGGACTTCCATACGGAAATCGACCACAGTGTCCTCGAGTGAATGCAATATACTATCGGGGATTTCATAATACTCCACCAGATATGTAATGTCCAATTCATCATTTGGCGGACGGTCTTTGGCGAGCACCACGAAACAATATTGGACATTTTCTGGCATCGCACCGATGAATTGGACCTGTCCGCTAACCACAGGCATATCGGGTGAAATACCATAGTCACAACTGTATAGTGAAATACAAAATATCACCGATAATAAAATCAATTTTGCATATCGCCAATTCATATTTATACTAATTATGAAAAAAATTATTCGATGCAAGAATTTTTTTCTCGACTTGGAAAAATTATCTTATATAATTTATATATGAAATATCGGAAAATAACAATATTAATTTTATTTGCTATTCTAATAGCGGGAGATATCGTCCATTCTGCTCCACGGAAACGGCGTTCCAGACCATCACAAGCTGCAACTAAAACATCAAAAACAACCTCTCGGGAAAGTGTATCCATAGAGAC
>QNEG01000373.1 GCA_003645115.1 bacterium
AATTCATACAATTGACAAAATTGTTTCGAGAAAATGGTTTTTCTGTTATGTTAATAGGAGAGGGTGACAATAAGCCCGGAATTCGATGGTCTGATAAAATTTCACTGGAAACACTGGTGGGATTAATTTCCTTCAGCCGAATATTCGTGGGGAATGACAGCGGACCAGCACATATCGCAGGCGCACTGGGAATTCCAACTGTTTCCATTTTTGGACCGACACATCCCGCACTCGGTTTCACTCCGAGAGGAAGATATGTCACTTATGTGTCCGCCGAGCTGGAATGTTCCCCTTGCACTATTCACGGAAAAGGGAAATGTAAGTTCAAAACTCGAAAATGTTTTGATATGATTACACCAGAACAGGTGTTTGAAAAAGCGATAAAAATTTATGAAAAATCGAAACAATAAATGATTATGGATAATCAGGGAAAAAAACTTTGCGAAATATGCAATTCTAAACCCGCTGAATTGACTGTGGTTCAATATATTGGCGGGAATATGAAGGAATTGAAAGTATGTCATTCCTGCGCATTGAAAGTAGGTATCAGCGACCAACTGACCGAGGATAAGGGCACTTTCTCCACAGAATACGAACTCTCGCACAACTGCCCATTTTGCGAATGGCAATTGAAGGACTTTATGAATACAGGATTGTTGGGATGTCCTTATTGTTTTGTGGAATTCGAACACGAAATTAGGATGATTATAGAACAATTTCACGGAGTGGAGATTGATAATGTGTCTGAACAAACATCGGATGAGACACGGAAAATAATCTTAAAGACGCAGTTGGAAAAGGCTATAACCGAGGAAAGATTCGAGGATGCCGCTAAAATTAGAGATATGATAAAAAAACTCGAACAGTAATAAAACTTAATAAAAGGTTGTTTGAATATGCAAGAATTTCCAGAAAATAATATAAAATCTCCACAATGGCTTTCCATCGAGTCGCCAAAGAATGATGTGGTAATCGGAATAGAGACTGCTTTCATCAGAAATCTGGAAAACACTCCTTTCCCAATTAGGTTAGAGACGGATAAGAGAAAAGAAATTGCGGATATGATTTTAAATGATGTGGAAAGATATTTCGAAAAATATCGTTCACTCTCCGAGCTTGAAATTAGTGATAGATACTATTTCTGGGAACGATTTATTATTCCACAACCACTGATAGCTCGACCGGGAGAAGGATATGTATTGCTCACTTCCGACGAAGTATTATCGGCGGTGATAAATGGAATCGACCATATTATGATTAATTCACATTCAGGAAACCCGAATTTTAAGCCACTCATATCGCAATCGGAAGAAATCATAAATAGATTGAGCGAAAGATATGACTGGGCAACACATTCTAATTTCGGTTTCGTGTCCTCCAACCCAGCGATATGTGGTGCTGGTATAATTATTTCCGCATTTTGTCAGGTTACTGCTACTGTTATGGCTAATCGATTCGACGAAATTAGAAAAATAATATACGCTCACGGATTGGGAATCAGCAGTATCTGGGGTTCTGCTATGGATACTGGAACTTCATTTATTAAAATTTACACTAAACAATTGGTGGGGAAATCCCCACTACAGTTGCAAGATGATATATCTTTTGTCCTCGATTCCGTTATCGAAATAGAACGAGAATCCAGAAACTATCTTATGGAAAAATCATCATTGGTTCTTAAGGATAAAATTTATCGAGCTTGTGGAATAGTCTCATACGCCAATATTATCGAGCAATGGGAATTTCCCGTTTTAATTTCCTCCTACCGATTGGGGGCTGCATTGGCAATTTTACCTATTTCTATCCGCACTGTAGATAAATTATTAATATTAGGGCAACGCGCTCATTTAACTAAAAAATTCCCCAAAATAAACACTCCTTTGGACATAGCCAAATACCGTGCTAAATTGATGAAAACAACTTTAGCGGTTGTCTGATTTATTTGATTTAGAAATTTTATTTGGTGATTTTCATTTATTATTTATTATATTCATTCAGTTAACTATAATTCGGAGGCAAATATGGCATTACGATTTACACCATTGGATATAAGGAATCAGGAATTCGCCAAAAAACTGCAGGGTTATAAACCCGAGGAAGTCCGTGTGTTCCTTTCTCAAGTTGCGGAATTCGTGGATAATCTATTGCAGGAAAACCGAAGTCTTCAAAACGAAATCGATGCACTTCATAAGCGGATAAGCTCACTGGAAAAACAAGCTACCACTATAAAGGAGGCGATGGAGGAACAGGCAAAACGAACTATCGCCGAAGCCGAAGAACAAGCTGAACAAATGATTAACCAGGCTGAAACTCGCGCTCAATCTGTGTTGAGAGAAATGCAACTGGAAGTGGAAACAAAGCGAGAGGAACTATACGAACTAGCGGGAATTTATGAATCATATAAAGGCGAGATGCTTCGCACTCTGGACGGACTGTTAAAATCGGTTAATGAATTCGAAGAGAAAAAGGAATCACGAAAAGCTAATAAAGCGATTGCTAAACTGGGAGTAAAAATGCGTCCAGTGGAACCATTAGACCCATTATTCGTTATAAAACATACTGTTCATCGGCGAAAAAAGAGATTTTTTACTCCAAAAGATGTAGAGGAATGAGTATAAATAGAAATATTCATTTTATAATTTTTATTATGTATAAAT
>QNEG01000374.1 GCA_003645115.1 bacterium
CCGTGATACCTCTCGGTGTTCGACAGGAATTCTTCGATGTTAAGTCGGACGATATTCGACATATCAGGATTGAATTCAATTTACCAGAACGTTTTATCTTATATCTCGGCGGTATAGACCCACGGAAAAACCTACACCGTGCGTTGGAAGGATATGCAGCAGCTCTTACCGATGTGGAACTGCCTCCGATTGTCATCGCGGGAAAATTGAATACTAATCATCATGATTATATTGCATTAATCGAGAAAATAACGGAATTTTCACTCGACGAAAAAGTTATATTTATTGGTTTCGTACCCAATGAACTACTGGCATCTCTGTATTCCGCCGCCGAGTTTTTACTGTTTCCATCGCTTTGCGAAGGTTTTGGACTACCAGTTTTGGAAGCGATGGCTGTAGGTTGCCCGGTGCTGACATCTAATGTATCTGCTATGCCGGAAGTTGCTGAAAATTCCGCTTTACTTGTCGATCCATACAGCATCGATGAAATCCGTGATGGAATTCTCACTATCGCTACGGATCCCAATCGACGAAAAAAATTGGCACAATCGGGTAAAAAACGCGCAAAAGAATTTAGCTGGAAACGAACAGCAGAAATGCTGCTCCAAATTTTAAAGAAAACTGTGGGAGTTACAAATGAAAGATGATAGCATCATTCTTGCGCACGGCGAGGGTGGACTTGCCACAAAACACCTTATCGATGAAGTCTTTAAACCACTTATTGGAAACGATACTTTAAATCGGTGTGAAGACGCAGCAATATTTACGACTACATCAAAAGAATTAGCTTTTACAACCGATGCATTTATAGTGGAACCGATATTATTCCCCGGTGGTAGCATCGGTAAACTCGCTGTTTCCGGTAGTGTGAATGACCTCGCTGCAATGGCTGCAAAACCACTTTATCTATCTGCATCATTCATAATCGAAGAGGGATTGTCAATTAACACACTTGAAAAAATAGTAAGCGATTTTGCGGAAGAAATTTCATCTTCGGGCACCACTCTGATTACAGCAGATACGAAGGTTGTGGCACGAGGTCAAGGTGGAGAAATCTTTATATCCACCGCAGCGATTGGACAGGTAGTCTATGATGTGAGCACAGAATTAGTTTCTCCCGGAGACGAAGTAGTTATTTCCGGCGATATTGCGCGACATGCAGCGGCTATAATATCCGCCAGAGAACAAATCGAAACAAATCCCATAATATGCTCGGATTGTGCATCGTTGTGGCATGTAGCTGAGAGCGCAATCGATTGTGGAGTCGAAATCCATGCGATGCGTGACCCCACGAGAGGGGGATTAGCAACTATACTTAATGAAATCGCAGAAAAAGCACATATCCAGGTAACCATCGAGGAAACAGCAATTCCTATACAAAACCAGGTGGAAACGATTTGCGATATTTATGGCTATGACCCACTATATATGGCAAACGAGGGAAAGATGGTTTTTTTTGTATCCAGTGGTAATGGAGAAAAACTGGTTAATACTTTGCATAACATTCCTATTTGCGAAAATGCCGCTGTTATCGGTTCCGTTCAAAAAGGAAACGGAGTTTTTATAAATACCAGAACCGGTGGAACCAGAAAACTCATCACACTCGAAGGAAAACAATTGCCTCGAATATGCTGATGAAATATCTAAAATGCTCTAAACTATAACCAGATTTGGATATATAAATAAATATGCTCTCTTTAATAGCATTAGCCCTTTTGCAGGGAATATCTGAATTCCTGCCGATTTCCAGTTCCGGTCATCTTGTCCTGGGAAAGGCAATTCTCGGTATATCTACAAGCGGAGCAACAATCGAAATATTCCTTCATGTAGGAACACTTATGGCAATCATTGTGTTCTACCGGAAAAAAATATTCGCAATACTAAGCTCATTATTCTCTTTCGATTTCCGTTCACCGGACGGCATTATAATACCTCATATAATATGTGCATCATTACCCGCGGGAATTGTTGGCATTCTATTCGGTGAAAAATTGGAACTACTGTTTTCTAAGCCTATATTTTCCGCAATAATGCTTATAATCACATCATTTATACTTTTCTCAACATTCCTTTCCCGCCGACGACATGATTTCGAGTGGAGTTTTTATAATTCATTTTTAGTGGGATTAGCACAGGCAATAGCTATATTACCCGGCATTTCCCGCAGTGGAACAACGATTGCTGCAGCGATGTGGCTCGGTGCGGAACCGGAAGACGCCGCAGAGTTCTCATTCATTATGGCAATTCCAGCGATACTGGGAGCAGCGATAATAAAAACAAAGGAACTTATAGTAAATCACATACGCCCGGAATCATCTTTGTGGTTGGCAATAATTATAGCAGCGGTAGTTGGGTATGCCGCTCTACTTGTGCTAATCCCCATAATTAAGCGCGGAAAACTATGGACATTCGGCATTTATTGCATGATTTTGGGCATGGTAGGACTATTGCTTTTATCCGTCTAACATTGAAGCTCGGATATTTCTTCAAACACAAGATTAAATCGACAAGCTTAAACAGCAAAAAGCCCTTGACAATCGTCTTCAGCAGGTAATATTTAATGCCATATTTGAAAAATAAAATCCGGCGTAGCTCAATTGGTAGAGCGGGTGGCTGTTAACCACTAGGTTGGGGGTTCAAGTCCCTCC
>QNEG01000375.1 GCA_003645115.1 bacterium
CTCTTCGATATCCTCTCCAAATCGAAGCAGGTCTGCAATAGCCTGTGCCACATTGTATGAACCCGGTAAATGTTCCACTTCATGTGCCATTATCGCACCTGCGGATTCATCCGGATGTGCATATAATTCTTCCAGTTTTAACCGCTCATCCTCGGGTAACATAGCGAGCACCTCACCAACACGCTCATCTTCTTCGAGTTCATCGAGAATATCCTCGGCATCGTCGGATGGCAAAATTCGTATATACTCAGCAATTTGCTCGGTAGGCAGGTTTTTGATTAACTTAATCCGAAGCTCGGGATAAAGTGCCATTAATGTTTCCGCAGCATCCTCGATATTCATAACAGCCAGCACCTGCAATACTATTTTGGCATCATCGATTTTATCGAGGAATTCTGCAATAACATCGGGCGAATATTGTCGAGTAAATTGCTTCAGTGCCGTAGTATCTTCACTATCGGCAAAATCACGCAATTTTTCGACAATGTCATCTTGATTCTTCATTAGCAATTACCATAAAACTATAATCCAAAAATGGATTTGAGCGCAGTAATTTATCAATGAATTCATATCTTAGCGATACTGAATACTATTCAGACGATTTTCCTACAGAAAGGATATTAGATATAAACTGCTCCTCTGGAAGGGCACCTTCGAAAGAAGTTGAATCATTAAGTATTACCTTAGGTACAACATGAACAAGATTCTTATTGGCAAAATCGGGAAATTCCATCGACTCTATCATATCGCTTCGTATCATATTTGATTCATACGCAACCATATGTGCCATTAAAACCGCCGACTGGCAATGCGGACAGGAAGGTGTAATGAAAACTTGAATATGAACCGGTTTGTTTAATTGCTTTAAATCTTTCTTGCTTTTTTCCGAAAGCCTCGAATCATCGTGCGATACCATTAAAATTGTTTCCAGAAACGACGCAAACTCATATCCCGCGGGAATACCGAAAAAACGGATACCATAGTCGATTATTTCATTTTTTTCGTTCTCACCCGCAACAATTATAGCCGGAATTTTGTCTATCTTATACCTATCGACAGCATCTTTATCCGTGATAAAATTAAACTTTTCAAGATTTATTTTATCTGAAAGTGAACATAAATCGCCCATAAGCTCCTCGGTGGAAGCGCAATACTGACAATCTCCGAGTTTCTGACTGAATAGAAGCAGTTTCACAGGTCTAATCATCTGCGAAAGTCTTTTACTAATCTCCTGTTTATCTTTTTCGGATAGAATCGGCATCTCATCTCCTTCTTTTATTTACTTTTTTACAATCAGACTAATGGAATACATATTTTGCATGGTACTTTCGAAACAAAATATCGAGAATACGATTAAGCGCATCGCCTAAGTTTAAATATAAAGCGAATAGAGTATTTTAAGGAAGTTTTTTCCAAATGGCAAGCTATGTTTTGCAGATACGGAAACTGCTGATATAAATTTTCCCGTTTAAATTCCGCGCATAAATCGAAGCTATTTTTGCAAACTCGATTTATACTATCTTTTTACTATCTTTCCCCGTTGTGTTTTCTTAGTTTTTTGCCCATCAGCGGCATTAAGAGCGGCTTGAATAACATAAATATACACACCTCTTGCAACCGATTCGCCATTTGGTGCACAACCATCCCAATGTATCCAATCAAACTGTGCCGATGTTGTTTTAGATTTTGAAAATATCTTTCTTCCACCGATGGAAAATATTTGCAATGTTACATCTGCAGTTGCACCTGTACCGGCGAGGGAAAATGTAATATCGACGCCATCATTAAAGGGGTTCGGATAAGGTAGAATATTATATATATTCGCACTACAATCCTCGAGTTCGATGTCGATGCACGCCTGTGAAGGATTTCCAAGATTATCCCATGCTTGAACACATATTGTATGTCCACCATAGAGAACATCGGAAAACACATAATGCGTCTGTGCACTTGTTGGGTCGTCTATGGCATATGACAAGTTCTGAGATACATCCGCTTGATGGAATTCATCATCGAGTTGCAATAATATTCCATGTCCGGGAGTGCTGCCCATATCGATACCATGCTCGTCGAATAATTCGATTGCAACATAAAGTGAGCCTCCATGGGAACAAACTACACCACCGTTCTGAAAATCATCCATATCGAAGTGGAATTTTATAACGGGACCCGTAGTGTCGTTGACATCGCTTGATACGGAGCGGTTTGCCGGTATATCTGTCAATGCTCCCGAAGCATTATAGCAGTTATCATCGGCATATGCATACCCAATTATTTTAAATCCGCTATCCGCTGCGAGATGCTGCGGTACAAACATCGATAATTCAAAATTCCCATCATTAACAGACGCTGCACCGGCAAAGAGAATTTTTCCCGGACATTTATAATAGCATTCACTATCGATGTAACTGGAATAATAGTATTTTGTTATCAACGGTTCCTGCAAAAATAGCAATATCTCACCATTTACAGATTCATCGGTCATGCCGGACACAACAAGCCATGAACCGGGTAGAATTGTATCCGGTTCGATTTCAATACTTATATCGTTATATGGATATGCCAATTCCATAGCGGGATCGCCCATCAGTAGATACTGACTGTCGTGATTTGGATATAATGCCGCACGAGATGCAAC
>QNEG01000376.1 GCA_003645115.1 bacterium
ATCTATTATATCGACATCATCCGGAACACTCTCAGGTGAAATCGTATCGATGACATTTCCATCTATTAAAATATCGCAAATCCCATCGATATCCTGCGTGGGATCAACCACATGCCCTTTCTGTAAAAGGATTTTACTCATTTCATTCTCCCTTTAACATGAAACCACTGCCGCTATAAAATAGGACAGTTCGCCTTTTGAGTATATAAGTGTTTAATGATTCAAATATATCATTTCCAAATTACAAATACGCAATTAACTGCATTTTTCTCTTCGCAGTTCACTCGATTTTAAATATCAATGGTTGCAGCCATCTTGTCTCGAGTTTTTCGCCATCCATCACCGCCGGAGTGAATTGCCAATGATATATCGCTTCGATAGCTACACCTTCGAATATCCCCTTCGGAATTGCGCGGATAACTTCCGCACTACCGGGTATTACTATTCCTGTGGTATCTATTGCAAACTCGACTAATGCTATTCCTTGAATTCCACGGTCTCGTGCACGCTGGGGATAACCTAAAGCTGTAGTTTTCACTGCCACGGGATTACTTTCGAGTTCCCCAAAATGGTATCCTTTTTTCAGAACAATGAATTTCATAAACAGCGAATCAGCAAGGGAATCGAGATCTGCGTGTTCCAGCATAATCCTGTATTCTTCAATTGCTGATATCGTATCGATTGGGTCGAGTTTGATTTCACCTCGCTCTGGTAAATCCATGCTATCTATTTCTCCCGTAACGGAATCCGGTGACGGGATTTCTCCATCACTTTTTGGTACAGGAGCAGGCAATTCAGGTGTAATCGTTTTTGATGAATCTTCACCCAAACCGAGTATTTTGAACTGCACTCGTCTGCTTTGTTGGAGGTCTTCTTCGGTAGCACCTTGTTTCTCTTCTCCAAAACCGCGATAAGCGACCCTGTCAGTCGGTATTCCATTCCATTTGAGCCAGTTTCGCACCGCTTTTGCCCGTAAAGTGGATAGTTTTAGATTAAACTCGGCAGTGCCTACAGAATCCGCAAAACCTTGAACTTCGATTCGCATATCGGGATATTTGCGCATTAATTCCGCCACCCTTTTAAGCTCCGATTCCGATTCGGGTCGCAGCTCCCATTTCCCAAAGTCGAAGAAAAGATTGACGAGTTCGACAATGGAGCCGACTGCAATCTTTCTGAGTTTAAATGTATGCGAAAGCTCGTTATATCCCTCTTGAGTTTTAACCTTATAATTCTCGGACGCGAATGCATAATCCGGTGCAGATACCGATATTCCGTATGTTTCTCCAGCACTCAAAACGATAAAGAACTGCCCGTTTCGTGAATCTGTTTGAAGTTCTCGAATTAGTTTTCCGTCTGAAAGTCTTTCTATTTTTATCTGTGCGGCAAGTGGTTCATTTGTTTCCGCATCGACAACATTTCCGATAAGTGTTGCAACAACTTGTGGGCGTTGCCACTCGTCCAGTGGATATGAATATAGGTCGAATCCACCGTATCCCGCGGGCCTATCCGATGCAAAATAAATAAATTCACCGGAACCCGGCACGGAGAAAAAATAGTCATTGCCGGATGTGTTGACCGGTGGACCTATATTAAGCGGCTCATCCCATTTGAGCGTTATAGTATCGATTCGTGCCATCATCACATCCAGTCCTCCAAGTCCACCGTGTCCCGCAGATGAGAAGTACATTGTTCTGCCGTCGATATGAAGAAATGGCGATGTTTGGTCGCGTGCATTATTCACAGGATAGCCTATGTTCTTCGGTTTACTCCATCCTTTGCTTGTGCGTACAGTATAGTATATATCCAGCCCACCGAATCCGCCGAAGCGGTCGGATGCAAAATACAATGTATCCCCTGTTGGGGAAAGACACGGGTGTCCGTCCCACCATGTGCTATTGACTTTTTTACCCATATTTTTCGGTTCGTTCCATCCATCTCCCTTGCGTGTGCATACATATATATCACATCCTCCATATGAATCTGGCCCGCCACATATTGTGATAAATAGTTCGCTTCCATCCGGCGATGGACATACAGCGGCTTCGCTATATCGTGAATTCACCGGTCGCCCGATATTTTTGGGCACTGTCCATCTTCCGCGTTCCCAATGGGAATAATATATATCTTCGCCGCCTATGCTATTATCTCGCGATGAAGCATAGTATATTTCACGACCATCCGCAGTAACGAATGGGGCAAAATCACTGTGGGATGAATTGAGTTCGGTAATATTCGTAGGCACAGTAATCTCGGAAACTCCCGAAATACCCGCGGAATCGGCGGTTATGCTGTCGGTGGAATTTTCACTTTGAAAATGTATATCTTGACCGACTGCAAACGATAAAATAAATGTTATTAAAAATAGAACTCGCACAGAGTAAATATCATCCGCAATGGAGCTTATGTCAAGATTAATTGGATAAATCAATATGGATAACACTATGCAGTTTTTTTATATCCACAGTCAGCAATTTAAATTCTTCCGTTTATAAAATATCCGGACACACTTGCAGTATATTGCCATATACGAGAAATCGAGTATATATTATCACTCACACCTAATCATACAGATATTTTTATCTATATTGTATAATTTTTCACAAATATTGGACTCTTTACCTACATGG
>QNEG01000377.1 GCA_003645115.1 bacterium
ATTGTGTTTTTTTCCTTGACAGATTGTGCATACCAATTTTAGTTTAAATACCGAGATAATTTCCTACCACTTTAACTGTTCAGATTATGGAGGTCTGAGATGGAAGACAGAGCGAAAGTCGATATTTCATATACAGTAAAAGATAATCCCCAAATAGCACCCGAACCGCAAAATCCCGGCAAAGCTGACAACAAGAAAATGATTTCAGATATATTCGATAAAAAGATGGAACTTACTTCATCAGGAAAAACAGTCCTGCAGAAACGATATTTGGCTCGCGATACGAATGGAAATACAATAGAGACACCCGAGGATATGCTTAGACGAGTCGCATTTGCTGTTGCCGAGGCTGATAGAATATACAATCCCGATGTGGATAAAGAAAAAGTGGCAGCAATATTTTATGATATGATGGTGGAACGAGATTTCCTGCCAAATTCTCCCACACTTATGAATGCAGGCAGACATCTCGGACAATTATCTGCCTGTTTTGCGCCCGATCAACCTATCATTACCGCTGAAGGGGTAAAACGGATTGCCGACATAGGAGTGGGTGATAGGGTTCTTACTCACCGCCATCGCTTTCGCAAAGTGGAAAAGGTATTCACAAGACCAGCTGATAAACTTCTTAAGGTGATGTTATATAAACTCCCCAAGGTCACACTCTTCATCACAAAGGAGCATCCTGTTCTGGCACTGCGAAAGAAAGACTTAAAATGCAGTGGTCACCTCGAATGGATAAAAATCGGTGAGCTTACGCCGGGTGATTACATCGCTTTGACTTACCCCAAAATAGTGCGAGATATGCCATATCTCGATCTATTGCACCTATTAGGGCGAGAGGATTATATCGAAAAAGATGGATTTCTTTACTCCCGCAACAGGGATATCCGCACTCACATCCGCAAGGATGGAAGCGTTCAAGTTCAAGTTCGCAATCGTTCTGGAGAACTATCTGACCAAGTGACGCCTATTAAGCGTTTTATCCCTGTGGATGAAGATTTATTGCGCCTCTTCGGATATTATCTTTCCGAAGGCACCGTTAGCGATGGGCGGACTGTCCGTTTCACTTTCAACAAGGATGAACGGGATTACTGCGAAGATATACTAAACATTGTTGGTGAAAAATTTGGCCTTTCCACTCACATTGAATCGGCCTCTGGTTCTCGTCACTGGCTATCCATTCGCTTTCACTCGATTTCGTTGGCCAAGGTATTTGTAAACTTGTTTGATACAGGCTTTGATAAAAAGCGGATTCCTGAGTGGATAATGCTCCTTCCTCCGGAAAAACAGCGGGGATTACTAGCTGGCGTTTTTCGTGGAGATAGCACCGTTTTCTTGAATGGCAACAATCACAATGTTAGAGCAGTAATGTCTAATCCGCCCTTAGTGTATGCCATATGGCAACTTCTTGCTCGTAATGGCATTTTCGCTGCTCTTGGAAAGGAAACAACGCCCAAACTGGCCACACAGCGCCCATACCGTTGCCAAGTTGCCGGCCTTAAAGGCATCCACCTAATGAGTGAGCTTCTAAATCTACCATTGCACCATAACGGCAATGAATGGAAAAGAGAAAAATTTATCGATGGGTATATTTTAACCCCTATAGTCTCGCTGGAGCATATCGATTATAATGGTTTGGTGTATAACTTAGAAGTGGAGGAGGACCATTCCTATGTGGCCAATATGGCTGCTGTTCATAACTGTTTCGTCCTGCCTATCGAGGACTCCATAAGTTCTATTTTTGAAACCATAAAACAAACTGCGCTTATTCATAAGTCCGGCGGTGGCACCGGATTCTCTTTTTCAAATCTTCGCCCCAAAAACGATGTAGTCCATACTACTGCTGGAATATCATCTGGACCAGTTTCGTTTATGAAAGTGTTCGATGCCGCTACTGAAGCAATCAAACAAGGCGGGACCAGACGAGGTGCAAATATGGGTATCTTGCGAGTCGATCACCCCGACATAGTAGAATTTATTACTTGCAAGCGAGATATTTCACAACTGACCAATTTTAATATATCAGTAGCGCTTACCGAGGAATTTATGACCGCAGTGAAAAATGATAGCGAATACGATTTGATAAATCCACGCACTGGAGTGAAAGTAAAGAAAATGAGAGCAAGAAAGATATTCGACCTTATCGTCCAGTGCGCATGGGAATCGGGTGAACCAGGTATAATATTTCTGGACAGAATCAATCGAGATAATCCCACTCCAGAAATAGGAAAAATCGAAAGCACTAATCCTTGCGGGGAACAACCCCTGCTTCCATATGAATCCTGCAATCTGGGTTCTATAAACCTGTCTAATATGGTGATAGATGGAGAAATCGATTATGATAAGCTGGCAAAAACGATTCACAATGCGGTGCATTTCTTAGATAATATAATCGATATTAATAAATTCCCATTGCCAGAAATCGAACAGATGACTCGCGCTAATAGAAAAATAGGTCTGGGCATAATGGGATTTGCTGAAATGTTATTCAAATTGAAAATCCCATATTGTTCGGAAAGTGCAGTAGAAATCGCAAAGAAAGTGATGTCATTCATCGAATCTGAAGGTGTTAAAGCATCTTGCGAATTAGCTAAACAGCGAGGTGTATTCCCTAATTA
>QNEG01000378.1 GCA_003645115.1 bacterium
ATCCAATACTGTTCATTAAAAGGTAAATCGATGGGATGGATTTCGCCCAGCTGGACATCGAATAATCCATTTTTGCAATTTATTGACAATGTCTCCGCCCAAATTGGCGAGCCGCCGGTTTCCACATTGTAAATGAAGAATGCGATAACTCGGTCGGCATCGGTGATAGCTGTGCCACTGCCATCGGTGATTTTCGCCTGATAATTCATAGTATGCGGGATTTGAGCGAATAATGGCACTACCAAATGAATCGCCAGAAAAATTATAAATATTTTCTTTTGTAGCATAATAACCTTCCTAATACAATCACCTATATATGTTGAATTATTCCACTTGTTATTATAACTTTTCGCATAAGAATTATTATTATAAGCAATTATATTTTTCCGATAATAATTGTGGGCAGTTGTGGAGGGGGATGCTCTATTTCTCCACGGTTTATGTCGTGGCTTAATTAAGCACACAACTGCCCATTTTTAATTACTATTTAAAATTTACCGGTCCCCCCTCTTATTGTCCTGTAATTTAATAGTTTCGATATAGTTTATAACTACCACCAGTAGCTTTAGGTGCTCCATATCCTTCTCTTATCCCGGATGGAGTCACCTCGATTGTGCCATCAGCAGCCTGAACTTGCAGGTTTCCACCGGATACGGTCAATCCATTGTTATAATCTAGTGTTAGTGGACTTCCCGCTAATCCATTGCCAGAAATGGGGGCAGAAACTACTGCGGATTGAGAACCCCAATCATCACCAGCCGAAGATGCATCAATAGTGATTATTCCATTGGTAGGATTCACACTGACTGAAGCTCCACCGGAACCATTGAATCTAATACTATCTCCGGTGCTGGCGACTGTGTAAACATTAGTCCCATCGGAAATCTTGTTGAATATATTTTGTATCTCGTTTGTCGGGTCGGCATCGGCGTCGTTTGGATTAGTAATGAAACCTGCATCGTTGGTGAAATCCAACAGAGTGACAGTGGAGTAATCGATTTCGTTATCGCCGATAACATTGGAACCGATTTGTATATTGTCATAGGTTCCGGATACATCTCCTCCGAAAGTGGTGCTGGTAGTCAAGTCATCGGATGCATTGGTATCCCAGCCAGTAAGCGAAATTCCACTTCCACCGGTAATTCCGATATCCACACCGGTGCCTGCATAGGTTAAATCCTGGTTATCGGTGTCGGTATCGATATCGTTTGCGGGTGCCCAGGCGGAACCATCCCATTTCAGGACTTGACCTGCGACTGCGCCCTGTTGAGCTATATCCAGTGGATCACCGGGTGTGCCATCGCCGGTCAATCGTGCAGTAGTCTGAATCGCCCCGCTACCGATATTTATTGCGCTATCGGCAATAACCGCACGAAATGCATAGGGCACGGCAACTAATCGCTCTCGTGGAGTCAATACTTCGCCTCCCACCTCCAATTCTATCCAGTATGTGTCATCAAAAGCGATAGTCAGGTTGGTTATTGTTCCGAGTTGGACATCGAACAAACCATTGGTGACCAATATTGCATCCACGCCTGAATGAGATTCCTCCCAGATAGGAGTGCCACCGGTCTCGACATCATATATTCTAAATACGATGTCGTATGAGCCATCCAGAGCAACACCGGATGCATCGGTAATTTTACCCTGGTAATTTAGGAGTTTTGGCACCCCCGATGCGAATATTACCAGAGTAATCAATCCTACGACAAAAACTACATACTTCATACAAACCCCCTTGTTAGAGTTAATGATTTTATTTGTCCATTACGGATGATACGGTCGATATATTTTCCATCCAGATGTCGCTTCGCTTTTTATTTTTCCATTCATATATGTGGTGCTAACAGCATCGCCCACTGCTGATGCTCCCGTGGTGGGAGTAGCAACATTCTTTATTCTATTAGAATTCATCTCTATATTGCCTTCCACATCGAGTTTTTCAGTTGGTCCCGTCGTCCCGATACCGAGGCGTGAATTTGTATTGTCCCAGTGCAAATTATTCGAGCCGCCGAACGAACCGGAATTATTGAATTGCACGGCGCCATTAGCACCACCCGGCGATGCACTTGCACCTCCATCGACTTGCCAGCTAACATTTCCAGCGCCATCTGTTTTGAGGACATAACCACTGGTTCCATCGGTATTGGGAAGAGTATATGCGCCGATAGTCAATGCACCAGTAAATCTTCCCGTGCCAGATACATCGAGCTTGTATGATGGGCTGGTAGTCCCGATGCCCACATTTCCGCCCGCTGTAGCAAGATAAGTGTTATTATAAGTTCGAACAAATTGTCCGCTGTCCAGTTGCAAATGCAATCCATCGCTGAATGTTTGAATTTCGTTATCATCTATATGCATACCTGTTGCGTCTGTTCCGCCAATTCGAATATTTCCACCGCCGGTTCCGCTCACATCTACTATAGTAGGGAAAAAAAGATAATTAGACCCTGTTATTCTTATGTTCCCGCTCACATCTAATTTATCCGCCGGGCTGGATGTCCCGATGCCCACATTGCCGTTTGTTGCCACAAAAACTCCCTCGTTGCCACCATCGTTGGATACCCAATATCCGCTCATCTGCAAATTTTGTGTAGCGATATGATTGCCGAGATTATCG
>QNEG01000379.1 GCA_003645115.1 bacterium
GTTATAAACGGCGATACCCTCAGTATTGATTCCATGGGCGTTAGCTATGAGGGTGATACACTTATTATCGATTGTGCCGCTGCAGCAATCTCGTTCGCTTCGGGCGAAGGTGTAAATATATGCATCACCGCATCGGATAATCCCGATTATTGTCCGCCCAATGAGATGATACCTTTCTGCTGGAACTTCACCGTTACATTCGAAGGTCCGGTCGCTACAACGATATTCCCGCCAATGGGAGCGTATGTCGCATGTGAAGATACTCTTTTATTGATTGAAATAACCGACCCAGATATGGTCGATGATACAACGATTCAACTCATCGTCGATGAAATTACATATACTGTCGATTCTTCTGCACTTTCATATTCGAGCGATACATTGTCATTTATTCTAACTCCCGGTACCGAAGGCGACACCGCAACATATAATCTCACATCCGCCAGAGATATGCTTGGAAATCCGCTTTCCGCTGAAATCGATGGCTGGTTTATATGGGACATGTCCGCGCCGATTATAATATCCTGGGGACCCACGAGTACAACGGATACATCGCCGCTTATGTGGTTTGTTCTCGATGATTCTGCAAGCGGAATAGACTGGAGTACATTCTTTATTTCAACCGGTACACTCTCTTTGGACACTCTATCAACCGCTGTTTGGATTTCCGGCGATACTGTATTCCTCGACTGCCCCACTGCCGGAATCGATTTTTCGATAGGCGATACTGTATTCTGCCTTCAAGTCTTTGATATGCCCGATTTTTGCGATGCACATCTACTCGACACATGCGTAACAATATCGATTCTGCCCACAGGCGAAGGACCCGTGGCAACTCTTCTTCTGCCTCCAAACGGTTCCGTTATTTCATGCAGCGGTGGAAATATCGAGATTAATTTCACCGATGCGGATGGAATACTAACAGATTCTCTGGGTATTCTCATAGGTGATAGCCTTCGTCTTATCTGGGCTGACACACCTTTTGGGATGTCCATATCCAGTGATACTCTTCGCTATGATAATCCAGGCATGTTTCTCCATGAAGACACTGTGCATTTCCAGCCGTTGGGCTGCGATATCTGGTATAATCCTGTTGTGCCTTCGGAATGGGCTTTTATAGTCGATATCGAATCTCCTCTCTGGACCGCACTATTACCTTCATCGCTTCCGGTTATGGATTCTCTTGCCCTCATCGAGTTTTTAATAGAAGATGTACCTGCAGGCATAGAAGATGATTCGATACACTTCGATATTATAACACCTAGAGCGCTTTTCTCCTTCACGCTCGACTCGACCGGTATATACTGGGACGGCGAAACTTTACTAATCGTTCCGGATTCGGTTAACGATGGTGCCTCTTGGACACCCGCGATGGATTCCACACTTATGTATTTCCACGAAAGGGAAACTATATATGTTGTCTATTATTCCTGTGATAATGCGTTACTCTGCGGAAACAACTGCGCAGTCGATACATTCACTTTCTATACCGGAGATGACGATACACTTCCACCGGATATTATTCAATGGCAACCCGAAAGTGTCGAGACGGGACAGAGTTTCGAGCTTTCCGTTTTCGCATTCGATTCATCCGGACTCGGTCCTTGTTGTTTTGTTATAATTGAAGGAGAAACCCTCGATGCAAACATCTCCACCCTCGGTGATACCCTCATTGCAACAATTCCATCTCTTGTATCACCCCATATTGGAGATACTCTCTGGATAGAAATTCACCTATGCGACGACGATTTCGATTTCGAAGCCCCGGAAGACCGCGAAGAAACGGTATGCACTTTATATATCCTCCCATATGCAGGTGATGGACCAATAGTAACATTTATCCAGCCACATGATAGTGAATTCACATCGTGCGAAGATGGACCGGTAATCGCTCTGGTTACAGACGATAACGGCGTCGAACAATCAAGTGTTCTTTTCACAGCGAACGGCGATGATATGTCTATGATATGGAGTTCCGATACGGTATTTTTAACACCGCCAACAACATGGCAAGATGGAGATATTGTTCTTGTGGAACTTGAAAACGCCGAGGATATACTGGGTAATCCAGCGGATTATACATCGATTACATTCACTGTGGATACATCCGGTCCTGTTATATCGCTTGTATCACCTGATGAGGGTATGGCCGGTGCTGGTGAAATCGCTCGATTCGAAATCACAGATGTGCTTTCAGGCGTGGGAAATATCTTTGCTGTATCTAACAATGACACAGTAATCATCGATGCATCACAACCTGAACTCGCACTTGAACAATTTGGTTCTCCACCGGAAACACTCAGTGTTACAATCGAAGCATGCGATATGGCATTATACTGCGGGGCAAATTGCAATATACAGCAGTTTTCATTCATCCTCATGCCCGATGAATGCGATGCATATCCAATTCCATTTACGCCCAACCTGGATTTTGCAAATGATATCGTCTATTTCGATTTTCCCGGCATGGCAAAAGACGGTGGCACAATAACCATTCTTTCATCAGAAGGATTGCCGATTAAGAAAATAGATGCACAACCTCGCTCCCAAGCCCAATGGGATGGTAAACGCGATGATGGTTCTAAAGCGCCACCGGGGATATACA
>QNEG01000380.1 GCA_003645115.1 bacterium
ATATATTATTATAGATGGATTGCTTAATAAGTTCGGTGGAATCGAATTTCGAGTTTACTGAATAGATTTCCTGTTTTATCAGGAACACAATAGCGTGATATCAAATGTGATAGAACCGATAATTATATTCGAGGAACGAGGAGGTATATTGTGAAATTAAATTTTCGTGATATTATTTGTTTAATATTTTTTATCCTGCTATTCCCCTCACAAATGTTATTTGGAGATTCGAGTAAATTTGGACCAACGAATACCCAGGTGCGAACATTAGTCGGTGAACCCGAAAGATATGAGAAACCGAACCATAAAGAATGGTCGGATGTCTATCATATCGCTTTCACTACTCATAAAGAAAAAAGTCCCTCCATTGCCAAAGATAATGATGGAAACATATATTGCGCATTCGAAAAAGTAGATACTTCCTTACATCCTCACCAGTTCATATCCATAAAGAAATCGACCGATGGCGGAAATATGTGGTATTCTCAATTGGAGCTATACAATTCTGATGTAGATTTGGAAAGTCCACAAATTATTATCGGCGAGGGAATGGAGAACCATATTTTGCTAACATACTCCCGGTCAGATAATGTGGTCGAATTTGCTCGATTCTCGATGAGTTTTGTAACAGATACTATCCTCATAATTGACGATAGAGCGACTAATCCATTTTTTTGTATCGATAATTATTCATACTATTATATATATCTGGTCTATTTTAAAGATTCTTTTCTATTCTGGTCATTCGATGGCACCAGATATGCTCGCTCCATAGACTTTGGCGATAGCTGGGAATACAAAGACCTTATTCCCGATGGGAAACATCCATATATTCATTATTCCGATTATGGTAAACTATTCGTGGTAGCACAAACCGGCGATACTGCATCACCCAGTTATATAAGATTCACTAAATCGACTAATTATGGTTCTGATTGGTCTCCCGATGTTCAGATAACATCCACTGGGAATGACTATTATCCCTCCATTGCAGCAATAAATGATGTTGTATTAATGACATATATGCACCAATACTCCAGTTCGGATGATGACATAAGATATTCTTGTAGCTATGATGCTGGCAGTTCCTGGGAAGATACATCTGAATTCTGTTTTGGTTCTATATCGAATGAACGAAATCCAACAGTTATACCTATCGGTTCGAGATTTTATTTAGCTTACTGGAAAGAGCGAGATATTTTCATTACTTTTAAGGATATCGCCGATTTCGACGCAACTTGGTATTCTAACAATGAAGAGATAACATCTGATAGTTCTGCACTCGACTATCCAATCTCGCTTATATATATTAACGAAATTTCCGGGGGTTGTCCGGCACTGGCGTGGACAGATGAATTCTCCGATACCGATTATGATGTATTCTTTGCCAAGAATTGTTGTAGTGTCCCGATAGTAAGTATCACCGCTATCCCGGATTACGGACCGCCACCACTTACTGTCCAATTAAATAGCAATGCCTCGGGAACCGTAGATTCCATTATATGGGATTTTGGCGATGGTGATAATGCTAATGGTTATTATGTGGAACACACATATTATTATCCTGATACATACATAGTAATAGTTAATGCGTATGGACCCTGTGGAGATGACTCCGACACTATTAGCATAGTTTGTGGTGATTTTACCAATTGGGCAGTTTTCGTGCCTATATATCCCCATAATGCAGACACATCATTTATACAACAAGGTGGGACATTTTACAGATATTATTCACTTCTCGATACAACTGGAAATATTCTACCGAATGCGTATATATACTTTTATGGTTCTGATGAACCGGTAATTACAGATTCTGCTGGAAATTTTGCTCTATCGGGAACTGCCCGGGAGGTCGGTTCGAATGTCCCCGGAATTTATAACTGGACTCCACCAATTAGCAGTATAATTAAGGATGGAGAATATATCGGTTTTGATTGTCCAGAAATAATAGTGAAATTGGAAAATCGAAAGGGTTGGTTTTTCGGTGCACAAAGTTTCAGTTTACTTACACAATTGAGTGCTTCTGCTGATTTCGGTGTGGGACTCGGTATCGGTCCGCTGGGTATAGAAGCCTGCAAAATAGGCACCGGTGGTTATGGTGGAATCACGCTTACTACTACTATTTACAAAGATTATGGCTGTCCCGAATTTCGTGCCATAGATAGGACGATGGATGCCGGTTTGTCGGGTGAACTATCCCTCGGTCCCGAAATCCCTATGATAGGACTATCATTCACCGCAGGTCTATCGGGTAATGTAAATGCCCTATATGGACAGCGGTTCGTATTCGATGAACCTTTTACAAATGAGAATCAAAAAAAGATACAAGCATACATTCTATTGAACACGATGATTATGGGGGGAGTCCCAATTAATCCTTTCTCCACTGTGGTTAACAATGTCCTCTTACTCGCAGTGGATAGTATCGATACACATGATGATGTAATCGATGGGTATATGGGATTTAAGAAAACTGGAATGGGTTTCTCGGGTGGATTCAATGCTGGCTTTTCTTCGCAATTCATAAATAATCATACCGGTAAATTCTTTAATTTAGCTTTACCGTCTTTCTCAGGCAATATCAGTTGCAGTTGTTCAGAT
>QNEG01000381.1 GCA_003645115.1 bacterium
GAGCAATCCTGTAATGATAACCGTCGGTGAATATATAATCGAGGATGCTATCTGGGATACCTCATACTATTTAACGATGCTGGATAATGTTCCCGATACGACTCCGCACATGATTGGCGAAGGTTGGTATTCAACAGATATATGGGTTGATATATATGCGCAAGATTCGATTTTCCGCGATAGTGTGTGGTATCATTTCGACCACTGGAGTGGAGCCGTTTTTGGAGATTCCACATCAAATCAGGACAGCGTATTTTTAGACTATGCACATACGATAACGGCAAATTATGTTCCCAATCCAGAAATCGAGGTGTTTCCGCCGGAAAGCACGGTAGCCCGAAGAGGCGATAACATATTGATACCGGCTATCTTCGATGCCGTAATAGAATCCGAACTGGACAGTTTCCAATTCGATATTGTATTCGATACGACACAACTATCTTTCGATACTGTTGAGTATTGTTTTGTGCCCTGGAGTGAGTTGAACTATTCCCGTATAGCAGATACAATTCGCGTTTTTGCAGACCAATCGGCACCTATAATGATAGCTCCACCGGAAACTCTATTCTTCTATAGCTTCGGTGTTAAACTGGATGCATCCTATGGATGCAATCCACTCGATATGTATAATTTTCTCTTCGACCTTTCCGATGCGGAAACAAATCCTGGAACACTGTGCGTATATCCGGAAACGGTTGCGGTATCAGTTACGAACGATTTCGATGCCGGTTCTGTCTGGGTGGACGCTATCGGCTATGAAGCTCCCTATTCGAGCGATTGGTTGGGTGGCGAAGTGCACACAATTTCAGCAGAATCGATATATACTCCGGCGATAGGTGTAGAACTGCGTTTCGATACATGGTCAGATGGTGGAATTCGAACACACGATATCACCCCGGTATCCGATTCTACATTCATAGCTCAATACGATTCGTTTTTCTATCTAACAGTTCTAACAGACCATGGCACACCATCCGGCGAAGATTTCTATCTTGCGCATACATCCGCGATATTCTCGGTTGTACCGGAAACCGTGTATGAAGTATCCGGTTTAACACGCTATGTATTCGATAGCTGGGATGGAGACTACATCGGCACGGATAATCCTGGGACAATATGGATGAATTCACCCGCTACGGTTGCTGCACAATGGCACACCGAGCACTATCTTACACTGGATTTCACCGGCTGCGGAAGCGCTGTTCCCACTTTAGCGGACTCCGGTTGGTTCGATGAAGATACCTGGCAACCGATTTTCGCAGATACCTTCGTTGTGGACGGTGCAGATACATTTTTCTTTGTTCAATGGCTCGGCGGCGAAGTTGCCGACCCGTTCTCATATAGTACAACAGCACATATAACCGCTCCCGATACGATAACAGCGCTGTATGGCAGCACACCATTCTTCATTCGAGTAACTCCTCCTGAAACAACCTTTACATCGAACGAACCATTCGATTTACCTATTATAATATATGCACCTGTACCTGTGGCTGTTTCGAAAATCTACATCGAAATTGTGCATAATCCACTGGATTTAACCGGAATTGGTGTATTGGAAGCATCGGTAAGCTGGGATTCTATTTCATATACTGTGCTATCGGACCGCATTTCTGTGCGATGCTTTGGCGACCGGATGATTTCATCCGGCGACTCGCTGTTTCATGTGCGCTATTCACCATCTACGCCACCTATTACAGAAATCTATACCACAAATCCGGGAGATGACATAGCCATCGCCGATATAGACAGCGGTGTTGTTCTTATCGCTGTGCCCGTTAATGTGCAACTTATCGGCTCTCATGACAGTTTGAGGGCAAAAGTCGATGGAGAAGAACATCTTTTGCCATATTCATTCGAAGCTATCGCTTGGGATACAATGGAACTCGACTGCGATTCGATTCAGATTGTAGCGGGTTCCCAACTTAGTTTCATCGATTGGAGTGATACCACACTCGGTGTAAGGCAAAGAATACTCGTTCCCACAGGCGATACCACCATAACTGCAACTTATGACCAGCTTACATGTATCCTAACAATACTAACAGATAACCATTGTTCTGGCGATGGTCCATATTATTTTCCTCGCTCATCGGAGGTAAATCACTGTGTCTGCAATGATTCCGTTCATGAGGGCAATAGCTATCATCTTTTCACCGGTTGGATTGGAACCGGCTCCGGTTCGTTTTCCGGTGCCGATACATGCTTTACAATCACAATTAACAATGACATCACCGAATATGCACAATGGGATTCATATCATTATTTAAATCTCGATTACAGTGGCTGTGGAGCCGCCGTTCCTGCCCTCGTAGGGGAAAACTGGTATATCGAGGGCACCGATGCATCTATTTCCGCACCCGATTCTGTCGATGACGCCGGAACATGGTATTATTTCCAATATTGGAACGGTTCCGTTGCTGATATATTTGCCGAAAACACAACTATAACAATGGATTCCCCTCATACCATAACCGCATCTTACGGCTCTTCACCCATTGCACAAATTGTCGAGATTCCCGATACAATATTCGCCGCACCGGGATGTTACTTCTTTGTACCGTTGATTTTCCATGGTGATGCATCGCTTTCCACCGCA
>QNEG01000382.1 GCA_003645115.1 bacterium
GCGTCTATGCTATGTGAACCTACTTAACTCTGGGAAGCGCTCACGAGCTATGAATTTAGCGGTTTCCTTTTTAGTTCCCCAGCCATCGCCTAATAGTATTTTGCGGACGGTATTGGGAGTCATCTGAACTACTTTCAACTTGTGTTTCTTGGCGGTTCGTTCGATTTGAGCTATATTTTGCCAGCCACCTTGTTATGAATGGTGCACACCTGCGCACCGTCCAACAATTACTCGGGCACAAAGATATTAAGATGACGATGAGATACTTTCATTTATCGAAGGATTTCGTGCAGGATGCGGTCGAAAATCTCGGAAGAAAATATAACGAAATTGGCATAAATTTGGCACAAAAAGGATTTGACAAAAGACGGATAGAACCTAACTTATTATCATTCGAGTGCGCCCGTAGCTCAGTTGGATAGAGCGTTGGACTACGAATCCAAAGGTCACAGGTTCGAATCCTGTCGGGCGCGTAAGTAAACATTCATTTCCTGTGTGATTTTCCTTGCATTCAGCAATTCCCTGTTACACTTCAGGTGTTCATATAATATATAATGGGATTTGAACATAAACGAACCGTGTCATTTGGCGGTTCGAATTCCCGACAGCTCGGGACAGGCTCTTAAAATCATAAAAATCACTGTTTAGATTGTTTTATCTCACCAGAACTACGCGCTTGGTTATTGTTTTGTTGCCGATAATGGCTTTCATTAGATATATCCCAGAGGGGATTGATTGGTCGGGCGTCCAGATATAAACCCCCTGAGCCGATGCTGAACCCCCTGAAACCTTCGCTGACGCTCGGTTTCCGTCCCCCTTATCAAGGGGGACAAGCGATGCCGACCTGTCGGCAGAGCAGGGGGTTGCAATCAAATTCCCCATTATATCGTATATTGCAATATTCGTAAGGGTTTGGCTTGCCAAACCCCTACCGCCAGAAACCGTGATAATGACAGACGAATTGAACGGATTAGGATATGCAGAGATAGAGAATTCAATAGGCAATTTTGCCATTTCTTCTGAAATATTTGTCGTATCCGTGAAATCGAGAATGATAACATTGTAGTATTCAAGCGTCGGAACTATAAGACTGACAACACTATCTTCATATTCGAATTCAGGATAGACCGTATCGGGGAAATCGGGCGAGACGAGGAGAACAGCCCAGCAAGTATCGCTGACGGGGATTGTCACTGGGATGCTGTCCTGTGGAAGCATAGCACGCCCGGCGCTGTCCCAGTCGTGATTGATGATATGAAGATATGCCCGTTCCTCGATTTCGGATTCGGTATAGGCAATCGTAACTTTCGATTCATTTACCGGCGAATTGAATCGCATTCCGCCTTCCCAGTCAATATTCCATTCGCCGTTGAAAGGGACGATGCCATTGACCGTAACCAGCGTTTCGTTATCGCTCACAGTAACATTCTGATAGATATCGAAATACGCATTCAGGAAATCCGCCTGCTGCTTTATGATTTCGATAAGCGGCGTGCCATCGGACAATGTGTCCGTCCATGAGTCCTCCTCGGATACTTGAACGGGAAAACAGAAATTGACACCTGCGGCACACATTTCCATTCCATAAGTCCGAATGTAAATCGCCCGCTCATCGGCAGGTTCATCTATTCCGCCGAGATGTGCGAATGGCATCCCAAGCTGCCAAAAATCACAGAATGCGACAAGGGGAACATCTTCGCCGAGATACTCGTTCGCACGCTGTTTAGTCAACCGCCAGATATTTATTTGCGCCTGATTACCGATAAGGCATACTTTATCGGTATCCGTCGCGGTGGTGCAATGATATGCGGGAAAATTCAATCCATCGCCCAGCGGCGCAAGTGTATAATCAACAAGGTGTGGGTTGCAGTATGCCGAGCCGTTATATGTGATGAAAACATCCCGCCCCAGCGATGAAGCATAAGCCCTCACGCTGTCGGTAACTGTTCGCCACCAATTTAGATATGTCGATTCATACATGAACGATTTCTCGAACAGTCCATTAAACAAGTCAACAGTGGGAGCATCGTTGTAGAAAAGAAGGACAAACCATTGGTAGTATTGGTTCGGGAACCAGTCGAGGAATAGCTTGTTCGGCGGGTCGAGGATATTTTCAAATGTAAGTTCGCCGCCGAATGGATTCAATGTCCAGTCGTGCGCCTGAAGGTATTTGCGATAGTTGAAAGAATTCATCGTGCCATCAGGGCATTGCATTGTGTCCGATAAATTCACTAATTTCTGCGTTTCCCAGCGCGTATCGGTTGCTGTCCAACCGGAATCGGAGCAATAGCGCTTGAGCAGAAATTGCCTGAATCCCTGTCCGAAGAGTTGCATCTCTGCGATGTTCGCCACGCTGTCGGTCGAGAACAGCATAACTTTTTCGGCACGAGCAGGCTCGACAAGAAACGAGCGGATTGAATCGGTGTTCAGCATATCGAACACGGGCGCATCGAAATCCTGCCAGGCAGCGCCATCCCAATAGATAACATAGAAAGTGCTGATTATATTCTCGGAAGGAAATCTTAAATACACCTGCTGGATTGTCCGAATTCTTCCGAAGTCAATCATAACCCAATGGCTGTCGCCTGTATCGGAA
>QNEG01000383.1 GCA_003645115.1 bacterium
ATAATTTGTAGATAATAAAAATCAGTTTTAGAAGGATTTGGATATGCGAAAGACAATGTTAACATTATTTATCGTATCACTTGCGCTATCCTACAATTCGGATGAATTTCCGGTCAGGTTCTATGTGAATGGTGGTCAGGATTTCAAACGAATTTATCCTGTGGTAAGATATGTGGAGGATTATCATCCTCAAAGCGGTATGGTCAAAGCCTATGTGAATCAGCAGGGATACGAGATATTACAGATAGAAGGATATCATCCTATCCAGCTGGTGGATACATCGGCGATAAATGCTGAATACGCAATTTCGCACCCCGATGAAGTTCTGTATCATAATTACAGCGAACTTTCCGACTGGGTGCATAATATCGCATCTACTTATCCGGAAATAGTTTATATCGATAGTCTCGGTCCCACCGTGGAGGGAAGATGGATATATGTGGTCAGAATTACCGATTATCCCGATAGTAATGAAATCGAGCCCGGATATGTGTATATTTCCACTATGCACGGCGATGAACCGGTAGGAACAGAATTACTAATATGGCTTTGCGATTCTCTCACTCAAAATTATACCACCGACTCCAGATTAACCAGAATTGTCGATTCGGTGGATTTATGGGTAATACCGATGATGAATCCCGATGGAAATTCCAATACCAGTCGCTATAATGCCAATGGAGTGGATTTGAACAGGAATTTTCCGGTTCCCGATGGTGATGATGGCGACGATGGAACTTATTCCCGGCAACCAGAAACACAAGCTATAATCGACTTTTTGAGCCAAATAAATCCTGCATTCACAATAAATTTTCACACTGGAGCGGTAGTGGTTAATTACCCCTGGGATTTCGATACTGCCAGAGCACCCGATGACCAATTGCTAATACAGCGCTCATTGGACTACTCCATACTGAATCCAACTATGTATTACGGCAGTTTCCCGGATGGCATTACCAATGGATATGACTGGTATGAAGTGGATGGCTCGATGCAGGATTGGCATTATCACAATTTCAATGTCCCGCATATCACTGTCGAGCTTAACAATGTGAAGTGGCCCTCGGATACTGAATTACCAGGTATCTGGTCGGATAATTATGATGCTATGGTTCGGCAATTGGAACTGGCACTTACCGGAATACGAGGAACAGTAATGGATTCTATCCATAGCACTCCACTGGAAGCAGAAATCTGGATAGAGCAAGTAGGCAGATGGGTTCGAACCGAACATTCCACTGGCGCATTTTATCGACAATTATTAGCAGGAAATTATTCTTTGTCCGTAATCGCCGAGGGATACTATCCAAAAAGATTGGAGGGAATTTATCTGCCCACGGATACTTCAACATTATTTTTAGATATACGACTTACTATCGCCGATACGATATATTTTTCCGATTTCGAACTCACCGATGGTTCGTTGAACACACAATCATTCGAATGGTATCAAGATTGGGAATGGGGAGAACCACTTACAGGGAATAATTTCCCGGAATATATTCCCAGTGGGAATAAACTATGGGGCACACAATTGACCAGCAATTATAATGATTCTTCGCAGTCCAGACTAATACTAAATGTAGATTTATCCGATGTGTCCAATTGTGCGCTGATATTCGACCAATGGTATAGATTTCAAGCAGTAAATTGGAGAAATTCAGATACTGTAGCTCACGATGGCGCACAGATTAAAATTGTCTCCGCAACCGATACATTTTTGGTCTCTCCTCCCTGGGGATACAATATGACATTAAGTGAATGGAATTGGTTATTACCCACTGGCGATTCTGTCTTTGCTGATGATGAACCTGGAACCCCCTGGCACAAATGTTTTATCCCGCTGGATGATTTCTGCGGACAGAATATTTCGATATTGTGGGATTTCGGCTCCAGCAATCAAAACACCGATGTGGGATGGTTTATGGATAATGTAGCGGTAATCATTCCAGATAGCTCGGTAAATATCGCCCAGGTAAATAATATTCCAAAAAATTTGGAATTGCTGGCGACTCCAAATCCATTCAACAACCGATGTGAAATATGGGTCGATATTCCCAAAAGTAAACCATATAATGCTCTATCACCCAAATTAATTATCTATGATATTAGTGGAAAAAAGGTGGAGGAATTCGCTCTTGGATATAATGAGAATCAGATACTCTGGGAAAGTGGGGATATTCCATCGGGAACCTATTTAATTAATGTTTTGGTTTCTGAATGTGTTGTCGCTACCAAAAAAATTGTTCTCGTCCATTGAAATACTTGACATTTACTAAATTGAATAATAATAATAGAATATGATTGTATGGGTAACTATATTGATTATTATTGCGCTCTCGATTTTCTCGGGAAGATTTGCAAGAACTACAGAGGATTTTTTCCTCAATCATACCATTATGATTTTACTGGTAGCTATTGGGTTATTGTATTGGTATTACAATCGGTATAAGCAAGATTGATGGAGGTATAATGTCTAAAGATATAAAAAATATATATGAAAATATAAGAAAAATAATAGAATTACGAGGAGAACCAGAATTACAAAAAGCCTGGGATAAATTGGAGGATTTCCTTCGAGAAAGACAAGAGGAAA
>QNEG01000384.1 GCA_003645115.1 bacterium
AAACCAGCCGGAACATTTCGCAAACTGTCCCAATCGGCGATTAATGTATCCATATCATCGCCATCGGCAATATCGCCAGGAATCCCACCGATACTGTCCCAGTGCACATATCCGGCAGTGTCGGCGAATATCGCATCGTATGACTGGCTGGAGATTATGGTGGAATCGGCGACTTCGGCACGGTATGCATATCCCACCGATTTCAATGGAATTCTCGGCGTTAGCACCTCGGACTCTACCGTAATCTCAATCCAATAATCGGTATCGAAATCGAGTTCGATGGGTGTAATCCCACCCAATATCACATCGAACAAGCCTTTGTTCACCAATACCGACGGGTGAGTTTCTGTCCATAGTGCGGTCCCGCCGCTCTCCACATCGTAGATACTGAATGTGATTGACACCGTGCCATCGATTGCCACACCGGATGCATCGGTGATTTTCCCCTGATAATTCATCTGATGTGGAATGGCGAAAACGATAGCGGATAATACGAGACAAAAAACAATAATCTTTCTCATAACCCCCTCCTTTTTTGAATTTTGGGATTTGTTTTATAATAAAAAATATAACTTGAAGTGCAATTATTTTTTTACTGTTTCACGAATCCGATTTGAGTGGCAAAAGTGAACTGTTTTCGCCAGGGTAAATTCGAATGCGCTTTTTCTATTGCTTGTTCGCCCACTTTATCTATGGTGGCTCTGTCCAGTATCACCGGATTATACCCGCCCCAAAAACCGACATCCTGGTAAACTCTTGGATTTTCACCGCTCATACAATCGCATTCCTTGGTAATGTTAATCGCTGCGGTAATCAACAATGTTCTGTCGTGGATAATATTCCACACAGCTGCTGCGGTTTCCACCAATCTTTCCTGAAATGTAGTCTTATCTACATTCCACTGGACCTTTATGGCAACCTGCGGACAAATACCGATACATTGTGCGCAACCGATACATTTATCCAGCTCAAAATTCGGATACATATATTGATGAAATTCGATTGCGTTCTGTGGACATATTTCTGCACATTTCCCACAGCGAGTGCATTTATCGGTATTTAATTGCGGCTGGACATCGGCGTGCATCCTTTGTTTCTGCGCTCGCGAGGCGAACCCCATAGAGATATTCTTTATCGCTCCACCGAATCCCGCTAACAAATGTCCCTTGAAATGAGAAAATATCACGAATGCATCGGTTGACTCGATTAGCGATGTAACCTGCACCGAAGGGAAATGTTTGTATCCCGATGGGATATCTATTACATCGGTCCCATCGGAACCATCGCCGATAACCACCGGACAACCCAGTTTCTGTGGAGTAAAACCGTGTTCTCGTGCGGTTTTTAATGCACTTTCGGCATCACGTCTTCCACCAGAATAAAGCACCGTAGTATCGAAAACGAATGGTTTTGCGCCCATAGATTTCACCCAGTTTACGATTTCTGCGGTATAATCGGCGGGCAGAAACGAGATATTATCTCGTTCGCCCCAGTGAATTTTTATTCCTACTTTATCACTACTGGTAAATTTCGGTTCCAACTGGTCCAATAATTTTCGCAACGAAATTATATTTGCATTTAGATTATTCCCGCATCGCTGAAAATATATATTGGATTTGTGGTGTTCGGTCATATCTTGAATTTTCCCCTTTCCATAATCATTTTTCCATCCAGATAGACAGTTGGAGCTAATATAATTCCATCCAGATGGATAGGGACACTGACATTTCCGCCCATAGATGCATTATCACCCAGCGCTATATGAATAGTTCCGCGGACTTTTTCATCCTCCAGTATATTACCACATAATCTTGCTGATGGATTCGTTCCGATACCGAATTCTGCGATATTTCTGGCATCCTTTGGTTGAGTGGCGAGGAGACTCGCAAGATAAGTTGCTGCTCGACCGCCATCGATTTCTCTGGCAGAACCATCCACCACTCGAATAGTGATATAATCGTCGGAATTAAGGACTCCAGTATCGCCGATTGCTCCATCTATTACTATAGTTCCGCTGGCGGATTTTTCTATCGGCGCTATATATGCCTCGCCGCCAGGCAGATTCCCGAATGCACCCTTTCGATGTAAAATTCCGGTGTCTGCAATACCTCGTCTGCCTTCCAGTTTCATCGCTATATCGGTGCCATTCGCGGTGATTATTCGAGCATTACGCGCCGCAGATAGCATCTCGGCAATATTTTCAGAATCCTCGGCGATAGAATTGTAATTCACATTCATCGCTCGGATAAATGTCTCACGCAGTATCCCCGGCATAGTAGCTATTCGAACACCCGAATCAGAGGCTTTTCTTCGAGCTTGGGTGTGTGACAGCGAGCGGAAAGTCGGCGCAATAATCACATCGACCTCCTGCATAAGTTTCGCCACTGCGGATGGCGGCTCCTCCCCGTGATGTTGGCGAGGGATTATCTCCACTATTATTGTTTCTCTCGCTACTTGCTTGCACACCTCGAAAAGCGCATAGGCAATCTCTCGTTCCAGTTGGTCGGTAATAATTGCTACCGTCTCGGTCTCGTTCACCGCCAGGCATTGTTTCACCGCAGTGGATGCTGAATTTAATAACTTATCTTCCAT
>QNEG01000385.1 GCA_003645115.1 bacterium
ATGGTATAGTTAGATTGCCCACCTTTTGAGGAACTAGATAGAAAATCAAATTGACCGTTTTCGTCATAGTCATTTTGCCATTTATTATCTGGACACTCGTAGAAGTGGAAGTAGAAGTTCCCTGAACCGACCAGTCATCGCTGACAGGGAACTCAGGAAAATCTGAAATTTCTACATTTTCACCGCTAACCTCCACTGTCAATGTGATAGTGCCATCCAGCGGGACTACTGTCCTATCCACGGTCGCAGTTACGGTTATATCACCATAGACAAAACTAACTATACCCAGAACCAACAGTATTATTTTAATCATCGCTATTCTCATAATAGAAAATGCCTGAATAATATTATCCCCCACGATTCAACAACATTTTTTAATTTCGGTTGTAATGTTACTATCAGATATGTATTACAACTCACCAATCGCGAGGATTTTCAAATTTTTTACCTCGACCTTTTTGCCGTCGTTGTTCCTTTAGCCAGTTGGATAATTCTTCCTGTTCGGGTCTTTCCATAGCCTCCATAATTCGTAGTGCCTGTTGTTTGGTCATTCCAGTTTCCTGCCGTTTCTGCTGTTGTTCTTGTTTCTGTTGTTGTCGCTGCTGTTCCTGTTGTTTATCGGAATCTTTCTGCTGTTTTTGTTGTTGCTCTTGCTTATCTTGTTGTTTCTGCTGTTGTTCATCCTTTTTCTGTTTTTTATCCTGTTGTTGTTTATTTTGTTTCTGTTCCTGATTTTGCTCATTTTTACTCTGCTGCTGATTTTGCATCATTTTTTTCGTAACCAATTCCAGATTGTATTTCGCATTCATATCTGATGGGTCGAGCTTAAGAGACATTTGATAATTTACTTTGGCTTGTTTCAAACTATCCAGCATATAATTTGCGTTTCCGATATTATAAATCAAATCGCTTGCCAATGCGGTATCTGATATATTAGCATTTTTGGTGATTGCTTTCCTATATTCTAAAATAGCCTCTTCGAATTTGTTTTCTCTATACAAAGTAGCACCGATATTGAGATTATGAATTATGTTATGTTCATTTTTTTCTTTGGCTCGCTTGAAAAATTTCCGTGCAGTGCTGAAATCGTCCATTTCATATTTTTCTAATCCTTTCTTGGTGTAATAATATTCACTATCCCCGATTGCGAAAGCCACAATACCAATAAATATTATCACTATTATTGTGAATTTAGTATTCATAATAATTCTTCTCCCCTTGCGGTTTGATGAATTATGCTCATAACTAATTCACCACCTAATAATAATATCGATGCGGTATAAAAAATCCAGACAAAAGTAGCCAGAATGACACTGATACCGCCATAAAGTTCATTAAATCTGACCACATATTTAATATACAATGTGAAAATTCTTTTCGCAAATTCCCATAGTATAGCGGCGAACGCTCCACCCATAAGTGCATATTTCCAAGGGACTTTTCTATGCGGAATTATTTTGTAAACGAGCGCAAAGAATAATGCCACCCATATTACAGGAGTAATGAGCCAGAACCATTGCCAGAAAACCCCCATTCTCACATTTGGAATACCAAACAAAGTGGTGCCGATATCGGTGGCAATCATAACTCCCCAGGTGGTAACTGCCGAACCAAACAATGCTAAATATGTCAATAACATCAGGATGTATGCGAACAGAATTTGTCGCCATAGTGGTCTATCTTCGTGCCGCTCGAAAACTCGATTTATAGCCGATTCCACAATTAAAAATACCCCCCCGGATAGAATGAATAAAAGTGCCATACTCATTATGCTGACTACTTCCGCTCGCGAAATAAATGTATTAAAAAAAGAAGTTAATTGCATAGTTCCGGCGGGAAACAATTCCCTGAGATTTGTCATAGTGACCACGAGAGTAGCGGCTCTTTGGGGCGATTCCAATAGCATACCCAAAATGGACAATCCGAGTAATGTAAGTGGGACCGATGATAGCAGAAAATAGAATGAAATCGCTGCCGCCATCATCGGACCAGAGTGGCGGAAATATCTTTTGAACATAATTCGAAACAGCCACCATATATGCAACAATTTTTCTTTTATCTCATTTAGCATAACATACAATTTATTCAAATTCAGCTAAACAGACAACATATTTCTGATTTAGATTAAATTATTATTGAGAGAATGATATATAATCCGAAAAACCTTGCCACTAAAATAATTTTCTAATATATTTAGATAGATATGGCTTATGAATTGAATACATTGGTGGATATGTTCAATAGTTATCTTATTTCTGAATTGACTTCATCGCCGAATACTGTCGAGGCATATTATCACGATGTGCAAAGGTTCGTTCAGTTTCTGGAAATGAAAGAAATCCTGACCGCCGATAATATCACCAAAGGGCAAGTGGCAGGATATATAAGGTATCTATCAAGATTGGGATTATCATCGAGTTCTATCGCCAGAAATATATCTGCATTGAGGACATTCTGGTCGTTTCTGGTAGTGAACCAATATGTAGAAAATGACCCACTTGAAGGTGTGGAACTGCCGAAGATGGCGAAACAAATTCCCGATGTGTTATCTGTGGAGGAGGTGGAAAAGATAATTTCTGCGATAA
>QNEG01000386.1 GCA_003645115.1 bacterium
GGTGTGATGCAGAAATCCAACTTCGCTCGAACCCTGGTAGCAATGCAGGATTGAATACTACCGCATCTGCGCTGGGATTGGTAAAACCATCGCCAAAATTCACCGGAACCATCAATGGATCCACTGGTTGAGATTGGCAAATATTTATTATTATAATAATGAACAGAGAAAAAATGTAGTATATATGTCTAAACATAAGGCATTATTTATTTTTTTCTGCCGATGCCACCGCAGATGAATCGGTTGGTGGTGCAAAGAAATATAATCCCCACACTATATCGAAATGTCCCTCGGAATTTGCTAATTTTTCGATAGAATAAGAAATCGGTGCGATAGCATATTTCAATTCCTTTATTTTTCCGGCAAAAATGGCGAATTTGCGATAATCACCTTCCACTATCTGTCTATATTTGAATACTTTCCCACCTTTAACATTCTGCTCGGCAGAAATCACAGTCCTGCTAATCGGCGTGAGCTGTTGAGATTGTGCTAGAGAATCCAAAAAATTCATCACAGTAGTGCGCAGAAATTTTTTCACTGGTTGCGGTTGAAATGATTCATCGGTAGTAGGCAGCCGCACCCGCAGAATAACATTCAATTTACTATGTTCTGTAAATGTATCGATAACATTGATAATTCTTCCAGCTTTGGCAACCAGACCGATTAGACTATCCAATTCGTCTATATTATTTAAATGGAATTGTGAGATAAAGAAAGTTTCGCCATCCGATGCGACAGACTGTGGATTTATCAGCAAGAGATTGTTCATACATTCAGCCCATTTGAGCAAATATTCTGCTACCTTATCACCCAAATTGAAAACTTTGGGTTTCGGTTGGACTGGTATCTCGGCAACTGCGCCAGTTAGTTCCTTGCTAGAATAATAGAAATATGCACTGATACCACCTGCCACAATCAGCAAGACAATCAACAGTGAGGTAAAGATTTTGCGCATACTGGTAGCTTTCATCCTGGCGGGATGTTTTTCAGCAGAACGATATAACCCTATGTCGATAATTTTGCTCATATTTACCTAATCAAAGTTTGCCCGTGAGCGACCAATCCCAGTGCCACGGCTGATTCCTCTGCACTTATTTTCGCTTTTTTGTGCTTAAATTTTGTTTTCTTTTTCAATAAACTTGGAATATCTACAATATCGGCATTGAACTGGCTGGAAATAGTGGATGAAACACCTTCTTTTAATATTCTTCCCACAATAGCGATAGTGCCCGGTTCAAAAGCTGGATTGAATTTTGTGTATGTCCGCATAGCGATTTTGATTGTAGAGACCAAATCATCGGTAAATTCGCGCCAGGTTTTTTTGCCCTCGCTAAGATTAAATAGTTCTGGTGGAGTAAAAAATATTCCACCATTCCAAAATTCACCTCGAGCGAATATGACTATATGCGAATATGGGACTTGAATATTTATTATTACTATATCTCGTTTGGGTTTCGAACCCTCGATTGTGGAAAATAGGTTGAAAATCGCAATGGGTTCTGGATCGACTGACAGGACTGTCAACCCGACTTTTTCAGCAATGGATGCTCGCACTTCCATTGGAACCGTTTTCGCAGCAATTAACACAGTGGTTATTGGTAATACAAAAGCCGAAGTAGTGAATTCCTCCATCGGTTCGTTGAAATGCTGAGCCAGTTCCCATTCCAGTTCATCATGAGTAATATTCAAATAATTTTCCTCGGTGGGAATACATTTTATCTGCGCCAAATTTGCAGGAATATTTAGGATTGTGTTATCAGTGACTATTTCCATTTTAGTGATAATAGCCTCCAGGACTTCCACCACCTCCATAGGTTTTGTGATAACACCATTTACCACCGATAATTCAGGTAGTGGAGCGGTAGCAATTTTTTCTGCTACGATTCCGCCAGAAATTTTCGCCTCCACACAAATTACCCTATATTCGCCTATTTGTATTCCTAAAATGCGTTTAGCCATATTCGGGAGTGCCTTTTATTCCCCTTCTTTCCAGGTCGGGGTTCCCATTATTATTTGACCGTGTCCATTGGGACAACTTATAGAATAAAAGAAAGAATCTCGTGCCACAATCACAAATTGTCTGCCATCCAATGGGCAAATCGGTCTTGTATCCTTAAATTCTTCCGGAAGCATTTTTTTCAATTCCTGAATATCCCTGGTAAATACTCGTGGAATTTCTCGCTCCTGTTCATCTTTCACCTCGGATGTATCGGTAGAATCGGTTTCAGCGGGTTTAATCATCCCGCCACCAGTTTCGAAATATTTCAGTTGTGCCTCCGAAAATAATAACATTCTCTGGCGACATTCATCTCGTATCTTAACTTTTTCTTCAGTGCGAATATGCGGCACAACTAAAGTGGCAATCACACCGACCACCAGAATTATTATAATAACATCTAATAGCATAAGTCCTTTTCTGGCGCGCATATTAATGCCCCTTTCTAAATTTAAATTTTTCCATTTTTTAATTTACTACATAGTTAACAAAATTTGAAACAAAATTATTGTTTTCTATATTATTATTTATTTCACTGTAGCCAGCGATTTCAAATCACTTAACTTTTTGCTAC
>QNEG01000387.1 GCA_003645115.1 bacterium
CATATATACTTTTATATCCAAGTATCTCTCGCCATATTTCATTTCCTTCGGAATCAGTAAATAAAACCAAACCATTTCTGGTATCTGTTTTGTCATAATAAGTTCCTACAGCAATTAAGAATCCAGAATTATTTTCTACAACACTATACAAAATAGTGTTTTCCAAATCTGTTTTAATCCATCCGAAGGAGATTGAGATTATCGTAATTATTATAAGTGATAGCGTAATCGATGATTTCATTTTTTCCTGCCCTTTTTTCATATTGAAAAAATCTTCCCTGCCCCATATATAATACTGGGAAAAATTCGGGGGATGTCAAGTATAATTATTTAATTTTTCGGCTATTCTATTTGCCAGAGCAGTATAGCGCATCAGAGTGCGATTGTTTCCCACGGCAATTCCCAATGCCTTTTTCGAACCCACTATTATCAATAATTTCTGTGCCCGAGTTATAGCTGTGTAAAGTAAATTCCGAGCCAGCATAATGTAATGTTCGGTCAACAGTGGCATCACCACCGCAGGATATTCACTACCCTGTGATTTATGCACAGTAATCGCATAAGCTAAAGTCAGTTGTGACCAGTATGAATGGTCATAGATTATATCACCGATATCGAACCTTATGACCATTTGCCTTTTGCTCTCATCCACAGTCAATATCTCACCTATTTCTCCATTGAATACGGACAGGTCATAATTATTAGCGATTTGCATAACTTTATCACCCGGCGAGAATGGCAATCTGTATTCTTTTCCATCCGAATTGGTAATTTTAGCGTCTCGTGGTGATGGATTTAGACGCTCCCGAAGAAGTATATTCAATTCTCTGGCGCCACATTTTCCTTTATGCATCGGAGTAATCACCTGAATATCCTTGGTAGGTTCGAAACCGAAATTATTAGGGATACGCTGGCATACCAATTCCAACACTGCATCCTGTGCATCCTGTGAATTGTGTTTGTTCAGCATAAAGAAATCATCACGAGCATCGTTTCTTATAATCGGCATTTTACCTCGCAATATTCTATGTGCATTGCGAACTATCAGTCCGTGTTCATCCTGACGCATTATTTGAGTCAGACGAACAGTGGGAATTTTTTTCGAATTTATCATATCTTTTAGGACTGCACCTGGACCGACCGATGGCAATTGGTCGGCATCGCCAACCAGAACTAATCTGGCATCCGAGGGCAATGCTATCAATACTCGCCAGAATAATTCTATATCTATCATCGAGACTTCATCCAGAATTAGCATATCCAATTTCAATGGATTATTCCGGTCCATCTCGAATTTCGCCATTCCGGGATTATACTTCAGCATCCGGTGGATTGTGCTGGCAGGATATCGTGTAGTCTCCGATAATCTTTTCGCTGCTCTTCCCGTAGGAGCTGCCAATTTCACTTTCCACTTCAGTTGTTTCGCACCGAATAATATGGACTGAACGATAGTAGTTTTCCCAGTCCCCGGACCACCAGTGATTATTATCACTTTCCCGCTCAATGCTCCGATTATAGCTTCCCGTTGTTCATCGGTATAGGTGAATTGCAAATCTCTTTGAGCGAGATTAAACATAGATTCCGCCATCGCATAGTGAATTTCTTTGGATGGTGGAACCGAAAGTAAATCTGCCAATAAACGAGAAACTTCTTCCTCGCTAATGTAAAATCTGGGCAAATATATTCTTTCATCATCGGAGATAACTTTTTCCACCGATGCGCACTGGTGGAGTATTTCCGATACTTTTTCTGTATCGGCTTGAAGAATTTTACTGGCATCCTCGATTACTTTATCTTTAGGTAAATAACAATGTCCATCATCGCTTGCTCTTTGCAGGACATATAGGATACCGGCAGCGATTCTTCTGGGGTCGTCCGGCTGAATACCTTGACTTTGGGCGAGTTTGTCGGCAGTAGCAAAACCGATACCCCATACCTCCTCGGCGAGCAGATAAGGATTATTTTTCACCACGCGAAGTGCATTCTCACCATACCTGCGCCATATTCTTTTTATCATCCCCTGTCCGAAATTATGCTGAAACAGAAAACCTGCCAGTTTGTGAAGTGAAGCTTGTTCTGTATATGCCTTTTTTACCGTATGGTGAATTTTGCTGGCGCGTTGTTTCCCGATACCCTCTACTTCGGTCAATCTCTCCGGATGGTTTAGTATCACATCCATAGTCTCATCGCCAAATTTTTGCACAATCCTATCGGCATAGATATTTCCTATTCCATAAATCAACTCCGAAGAAAGGTATTTTATCATCGCCGAATTATCTCCACCGGTAGGGATAAATGCCTTAAAATCCTCCACCTTAAATTGTTTCCCGTATTTGGGATGTTGGTCCCATTTTCCCCATAATTTAATGGTTTGCCCTACTGTAGGTTTTGGAATAGTTCCGGTGGCGATTATCGGCAACATCGCATCGTCGGGAATCACCTGAATTACCGCATAATCGTTCTCGGGATTGGTATATATCACTTTTTCTATAGTCCCGGAAATGTGTTCTAATTTATCCGCCATAAAATTATTATAATATGTCTATGCTGAACTCACAAAATG
>QNEG01000388.1 GCA_003645115.1 bacterium
GATAATTTGTAATACATAAAACATTATGGAAAATCCCTTGACTTGCGGGAGCGAGGAATTATTATAAAAAAATATAGTCGAGTGAGAATTGGTTCGGATATATATTATTCGAGATGCATTCGATACTGTATTCATTCTACCTATCCAAAAAATGCTTGCGATAAAAATTCAGTTCGATAATTTTCATTGCTATGCCGAGACATATGCACATACCCGAGGAAGATTTGCGTGGGCAGAAATTTTACGACTCACGATTGATGAAGCGAATACTTCGCTATGCAAATCCTTATCGGATATTGCTGATAGTGGCATTTGTGTTGCTAATGGGAGCATCGCTAATCGAGATTTATCTTCCATATATTTCTCGACAGGCTATCGACCGATATATAGTGCCGAATAATCATCTGGTATATCTTCCGGCAGGATCTAAGTTGAGAGACAAATTTATCGACCGATATGGTGGAGCATTGTTTGTGGCAGGAAAGGATTCATTTATTCTGGATGGAGCGTGGCTGGATCCTGCCGATATGAAACAAGGTTTGGCACAAAAAAATATTTATCCGGATAAATATTGGACAATTAGAATCGAGGATATTCCCGAGCAACTGCGGGATTCTGTGATTTCATTGGTGGAAAAGCATAAGGACAAATTTATCTCGGTTAGTGAACCTATCGGCGATTCGGTAATCGTGCCCAGAAAAGCGAAACTGCCATTTTCCAAGATGAGTCTTTTGCAACAGCCCGATTATACCATTTCATATCAGAAATTGACAGAGATTCCTGCAGAAGAATTGTCTATCTTGCGTTCCAACCAACTCGCAGGACTGTTGAAAATTGCTATATTATATTTTATCCTGCTGACTATTTCATTTATAATGAATTTTGGACAGATTTATTCACTTCAAAAAGTAGCACAAAATGTAATGCACGATTTGCGAGTGAAATTGTTCAATCATATCCAGAACCTTTCACTCAGATTTTTCGATAACACTCCAGTAGGGAAAATAGTCACTCGCGCTACTAATGACATCAATAGGATATCGGAGATGTTCACCTCGGTGCTGGTAGCATCGTTTAAGGACCTGATAAGCTTATTTGGAATCGGGATAATACTTTTCTATATGAGCTGGAAACTTTCACTGGCGGTAATCGGAGTCCTTCCGCTGGTGGTTATGGTGACTGTATTATTTCGTCGAGCTATGCGGGAAGCGTATAGATGGTTCAGGAAATCTTTGGCTTCGGTGAACGCAAAATTGTCCGAGGACCTCGCCGGAATGGAAATAATCCAGGCTTTCGTCCAACAAGAACGGATGCTGGGTAAATTCGATGAGGTAAATGAAGAATTCTATCGCTCATCTATAAAAATGCTGTGGGTAAACTCCATTTTTAGACCGCTTATTACTCTATTTATCAATATAGCGGTGGCATTGGTTATATGGTATGGCGGTGGACTGGTAATTCAGCAGACCATATCGTTGGGAATGCTGGTGGCATATCTTTCCTACATAAATATGTTTTTCCGTCCCATACAGGCACTGGCAAATAAGTTCAGTATATTACAATCTGCGATGGCTGCTGCGGAGCGAGTGTTCGGACTTATAGACACCGAGCCAGAGATACAGCTTCCAGACAGACCATATAAACCAGCGATGGAGCAAATTCGTGGCAAAGTGGAATTCAGGAATGTGTGTTTTGCATACAAGGAAAATGAATGGGTATTGAAGGATGTGAGTTTTTGTGCTGAACCGGGACAGAAAATTGCTCTGGTAGGTGCTACCGGCGCAGGAAAAACTACTATTACTGCCCTTATATCCAGAATGTATGATATTCAATCGGGGCAAATACTGGTGGATGATGTGGATATAAGGGAATGGGATATCACTACATTGCGGAAATCTATCGGTGTGGTTCTGCAGGATGTATTCTTATTTTCCACAGATATCCGCGAAAATATTCGTCTGGGCGAGGAAAAAATCGATGATTCTGCTGTCCAGCGAGTAGCTAAAATAGTCAATGCCTATGAATTTATCCAGAATTTACCGAGGCAATTTTCCGAACCGGTCGCCGAGCGAGGTGCTACACTTTCTGCCGGGCAAAGACAATTACTATCGTTCGCTCGAGCGCTTGCATTCGACCCCAAAATATTGATACTGGATGAAGCCACCGCTAATATCGATACTCACACCGAAGTCCTGATACAGGATGCCATAGAAAAATTGATGAAGGGACGAACATCTATTGTTATCGCTCATAGATTATCCACTATCCGCAAGGCAGATATAATTTTGGTGATGCACAAGGGGAAAATTATCGAACGAGGTAGTCATACTCAGCTTATGAGAAAACAGGGCTATTATTCCAGACTATACGAACTACAATTCAAATATATGGAGAAAGACCAGAGATAGACAAATATCAATTTTCAGCATAATTATTTTTATCGACAAATCCCGCCCAGCTTGATTATATATATCTTATAAGAAATTTTGGGAACCGAACCATTATTCTCAAATCCCTGTAGTTGAGCGTTTGGACATAAGGAATTCTCATTTTCACC
>QNEG01000389.1 GCA_003645115.1 bacterium
GAATTCGCCGACCAAAAACATCTCAGCCAAATTATGAATATATGCGAATCCGAGGAATTACTACTTCAATGTTTACCGAATTTATCCGGTGAGGATGTGGAAATTATCGTCGGTCCACCACCTATCAGCGATTTGGGATTGATTGTATCCAGCTATTCACTCGGTTCGGGAAAAGGTATCCTCGGTATAGTCGGTCCTACCAGAATGAATTATCAAAAATTGGTCCAGATAGTATCATTTACTGCTAAAAAAATGTCTGAATTGTGGAAATCATAGGAGGAAGATATGGAAAACAAGCATAAACAAAAATCGGGAAAAATGGAAGAGAATATTGAAAATAATCGCCAAACCGATGAGGAAAAAAAGGATACTGCGACTAAAGAATCTAATAGAAAAAGTAAGGATGATTCGAACGCCGCCACCGAATCATCTATATCTGAAGAATTGGAGAGAATTCGGGATGAAAATGAACAACTTCGTGATAAATTACTTCGAACCGCCGCAGAATTCGATAATTTTCGAAAACGACAGGAGAAAATTCTAGCGAATATGATAGAACAGGAGAGAAACAATGTTATCGGTATTCTGCTGGATGTTTCCAACGATGTGGATAGAGCATTACAGCAGGTGGAATCGGGTGGAGACCCACAGGCTATATACGAGGGAATCCAATTGGTGGCAAAAAGAATTCGAGAATTGCTTAAACTGGAAGGTGTGCAAATCGATGACCCCACAGGAAAAATTTTTGACCCACTACTGCACGAGGCGGTGGGAATTCAACCAGTGCAATCTGAACAGGAAGACAATGTGGTGCTCGAAACCATTCAGCCCTGCTATAAACGCAATGGGAAGCTGATTTTCCCAGCAAAAGTAATAGTGGGAAAGCATACTCCCGAGCAGAAGCAAATCCAAGAAGATAACCAAACAAAAAAACAAGAAGAATAAAATGGCAACATATAGCAATATAGATCCTTATGAGGTTCTGGGTGTATCTCGAGATGCATCTTTGGACGAGATAAAGCGAGCATATCGACAGTTGGCGATGAAATATCATCCAGATAAGAATCCTGGCGATCCCAATGCGGAGGAGAAATTTAAGCGCATATCTGAAGCGTATCAGATACTTTCTAATCCGCAGAAGCGCTCGATGTATGACCGAGGCGGAATGACCGATATGGGCGATATGTTTTCTGGCGGTTTTGACATCTACGATGCGATGAGTTTATTCGAGCAGATGATGGGTGATATGTTCGATTTCGGGGGGTTCGGTCGCTCAAGACCTCAAGCTCGGAAATCATATCAAAGACAGGGTGAATCGCTGAGAGTTGCAATGGATTTATCGATGAAAGAAATATATACGGGAACCGAAAAGACAATCACAATTTCACGATATGACACTTGTGCTACCTGTAAGGGTAAGGGATATCCTCCGGGCGAAAGTTTGAAACAATGTCCTCAATGTGGTGGTAGAGGTAGAATAATTCAGGTAACACGCGGATTAATTGGGACGATAAAACGAGAATCCACCTGTCCTACTTGTGAGGGCACTGGACATATCCCCACAAAAATATGCACCGATTGTCAAGGCAGAGGTAGAGCAAAAGTCGAGGAAAGAATCAAGGTGAAAATTCCCGCCGGCATCGGTGATGGACAGATACTTCGTGTTCCAGGAAAGGGCAATGCAGGCATAACTGGTGGTTCACCGGGAGATTTACTGGTAATTATTCGCCAGATTCCAGATAAGAAATTCGTCCGTCAGGGAAGTAATATATTGACATCATTCCCCATAAAAATTTCCACAGCGGTGTTAGGCGGGAAAAGAACTTTTACTCACATCGATGGTGAAAAAATCGAGATAGAAATTCCACAGGGAACTCAATTCGGAGATACAATAAAAATAAAAAACAAGGGAATGCCCATTCCAGGTTCCACCAGAAAAGGTGATTTAATCATACATTTTGTGATAATTGTTCCGGATAAACTAACCAGAAAGCAAAAAGAGTTGATGGAACAATTTGCTAAAGATGAAAAACAGCCTGGAAAAAATATTATAGACAGAATAATGAGAAGATTTGGACTGTCCCCATAATTATATTCTATAAGCTTAATGTTTATAAAGACTACATATTTCTATGCTATTCCGGAATCATTCAGCAAAGGAAAAGTATTTCTCGATGATAATGAAACACATCATCTGGTGAATGTTCTTCGGGCAAAGGAAGGCGATGAATTCCTGGTCACCAATGGAGCAGGAGAACTTTTCAGGTGTAGATTATCAAAATGGTATAAAAAAGGTGCAGTTGCAGAGATAGTGGAAAAAAAAGAGAACATTCCATCTCCCACTATCGATATTTGTCTTGGAATGGGTTTGATAAAGTCCAAATTAATGGAACTTGCATTGGATTGGGCTATCCAGCTTGGAATTTCGCGATTTGTTCCAATTATCACCGATTACACTCAAAAGGAATTCTTGCAAAAAGGGAAAAAATATTCACGGTTCGAGAAAATAGCTATTTCTGCCATAAAGCAGTCTCTTCGAACCCACCTACC
>QNEG01000390.1 GCA_003645115.1 bacterium
GCGCATATACATTACCCACCAGCGATGGTTCATCTGGTCAAGTTCTGACCACAAACGGTTCTGGCAGTGTGAATTGGCAGTCCGTCCCCGGAGATAACTGGGGTAGTCAGGTTGTTCAGCACAATGGGACGCTTACAGGCGACGGGACAAGCGGGAATCCACTGGGTGTTTCGGATTTACCCTCTGGAGATAACGATTACATTCAGAACCAAATTGCTGGTGCGCAAGCATCAGCAGATTTCTGGATTGATGGTGAGGGACGAGTTGATATACTGCGAACTATGGGAAATGCTATCTATGGTAGCACCACCGGCGATGGAAATTTGTTTATCTATACAAATGGTGGACTTTTTGTTGACTTGGATAATGATAGTGATGGTTCGGAAGCATTATTTGTGCGGAATGGCACCAATGACACCGTTTTTCAGGTCACCGAAGGCGGCAATGTCACCGCATCGGGCAATGCAAATTTCGATGGCAATCTCACTTTATCCGGCTCGTCTGCGAGAAATATTTATGGACCCACCGCCGCTGCAATAAAGATGCTTTCCGAGACCAGTATGAGTTTATATATCGACTCCGATGATGCTACTCCCAGCGCCGATGCGAATACATTTCGAATTTATCGTGATGCTCCCGGAGCACCGGAAACCGAAGTGTTCGAGGTCACCGAAGCAGGAAATACTACTATCCTTGGAAATTTGACCATCAGCGGGCAAAGGCTGGACCTCAACGATGGAGATGCACCGAATGTCGGTTCAAATCTGGTCCACTGGAATAATCTAAATGGTGTTCCCGCCGATTTCGCCGATGGTGTCGATGATGTAAATGATGCCGATGCTGACCCCAACAACGAGCTAATCACTGCGGCAAGCTACACTCACGCTACACATACACTCACCATAACAGAAGCAGGCACCGATTGGAATGTTGATTTATCGGAGTTAGACGATACAACTTTCTGGCAGGATGATGCATCAGGAAACTACATCGAGCCAGTAAATCAGGACGACGATGTCCAAATTAAGGACGATGGACAGGACGATATAACCTTTGCGGTCTATGCTTCCGGGCAATCGGGCGGAGGAACATATGACAAGGCTATTTACGCGACATACCGAGATGATGGAACCGGTGGTGGAACAGATTTCGCCGCATTGACTTGTGCTTTAACACCAAACGACGATTACACTTTTTGGGCAGGCAACCGTAGTCAGATTAATTCGGATAGACCCGCCGGCGGAGATGTCCGTGCGGGTGATTTTAGACTATTCTACAGTGGTAGCGGCGATGGCACATACGATGCCGATGATGGCGGTATATATGTAGCTATCGGCGCAGGTGGAAATGTCCTATCAGGAAATCCAAATGGTGTATATATCGACTATTGTCAGGGCGATGGACACGGTATCGAAGTCAACCATATGAACTACATTGCGGGTTCGGTGGGGGACGGGAACGGCATAATGGTCAATTACGAAGATAATGGCAACGGACACGGTATCGAGATTGATTACGAAAGCGGTGGTTCCGGCGATGGTATTCGTGTAGATTATACTTCTGGAACGGGATACGCAGGTTATTTCAACGGCGATGTCGCCATTACTGGTGGTCTTTACGATGGTGCCAGCTTCGGTGCTGCAAATCAAGTTTTGACTGCCGATGGTGCCGGCAATTTCTCATGGCAGGACCCAGCAGGCGGCGGAGTCAATTCCGTCACAGCTGGACTCGACCTGGATAATAGCGGAACTGCCACAGACCCTATCCTCGACATAGAACCAACACTGGATTATGTTTCCACTATTCAACGAGCTTCAAGTGATATCACAATCCAAACTACGAGTGCCGGTTCAAGCTATGATATTATTATGAACGCTGATAGGGATTTTGTCTTGACCACGGAAAGAGATGTAGAAATATATGCCCCTGGCGATATAGTCATAGAAAATACAGATGTAGGAGATATATATATCGGAAGCACATTCGATACAGACGATATTTACATCGAAGCAGATGATGAAATCGACATAGACGCGGATGATACACTCACGCTTACTGGCTGGGGGGGTGTCCTTATCGATGGCGGCAACGAGTGGATTAAGCTCCAAACATCGAATACTACCGACTATATAATTTTAAATTCTGGAATTTTAGGTGCAAGTGGAGCTGTTCTTCCTGGCGGGAATAACGAAGACGACCTCGGTAATGATGCCAATCGCTGGCGCAACCTTCATATTGCAGGCAATATATATGTTGACGGCTCATCTCCTGCGAACCAGTATCTTGGCACCGATGCTAGCGGAAACCTGGCATGGCTTTCTGGTGGTGTCGGCGGAAGCGGAACTCTTAATCGTGTGCCCAAATGGACTCCAGATGGTAATACACTCGGTAATTCGATAATTTATGATGATGGAACAAATGTCGGCATCGGAACTACTTCTCCAGCTGAAAAATTGCATGTGGCACTCGATGCTGGCACTACTCCCGCAACAGGTAGCGATATTTGCGCAGTCTTCAGCAAATCATCAGCCACCACCTCTAATGCC
>QNEG01000391.1 GCA_003645115.1 bacterium
GATTATTATTTTTTTGGTGATAGCCATATCGGGAGAAATATGGCAAATTATACTTCGGAATAAATCCAGGAAACGAACTGGATACCCACCAGAAACTGTTCTTATTGCAAAAGTATCTATGTATTTCGCTTTGTTGGGAGCCGGGTTTGCTGTAGTTTCAGCAATTATATTAGTGAAATTTCTATCATTACCCCTATGCTTACACAATTGGGCTGATTTCATTTCTATTGGAATTATATGGGATACCGGAATTTGCGCTATCATAGCAATTATTACCGCATTATTGGGTATAATTCAAGCAAAACAAAAAAATAAATATGGAATTAGCTGGTCTATTTTTTCTATATTGATTTCGCTGTTTGTTCTCTTGTTTTGGTTTAGTATATATATTCCGTTAATTATTGATTATGGTTATAGTCGGTATCCTATGAAATAATCGTTTAAAATTCAGGACCTATCTGGAAGTGCATTTCCCATCCTGGGCGAGTCTTATCGAAACCATATCCGAAATCGATGCCTAAAATACCCATCATAGGGATAACGAATCTGGCTCCCAGACCGATTGAACGTTTCAGGTCGCTAAAAGTGATATCCTCGGGTTTCAACCAGGCATCACCGGCATCGGCGAAAAAGCCCACATAGAATTGGTCTTTCATTATTGGAATTCTTATTTCCGCAGTCAATGTAAGCACTGCTCTTCCACCAGGCATATAAGGAGTGGATGGAGTTATCATCGGGAAATTACCGGCAGCATCGGGGATTGCATTGGAATCGAATTCTGCGGTGGTCCAGGCTACCGGACCGATAGACCTGTCCGAATATCCTCGGATTTGACCATCGAAACTCACTCCGCCCGGGAAAAATCTCTCACCGAATGGCACTGCATCGGGATTATCGCCCCATAAATTCTCCAGCATTCCCAGATGAACCTTTCCTACTAAAGTTATATACTTATGTGCAGGAAAATACCAATCTGATTTCAGCCATAGTTTATGGAATTCTATTTGTCCACCGATTGGACCGCCGGCACTTTCTATGCTTATCGAATTTTTACTACCACTGGATGCAAAAATCCGGGAATTCCGACTATCTCGTTCTATGGTGAAATTTACCGAGGATTCCCACTGGGGCCAATCTATCGCTGTGATATCGTAAGCTGCCGATGGTGTATATCCACTTTCTATATCTGTATATTCGACCGATTCCAATTTGTATCTACCGTATAATGATACATATCGTGGTTTCCATAATTTTCTACCCAGTCGAATAGCACCACCGCTACGATATTCGGTATAGTATCCCTCCCAAACCCAGCGAGTGCTATAAATGTCGAAACCGAATGAAGTTGGAGTGTCGAATAGCCATGGTTCGGTGAACGAAATGGAGAAATTATTGCGCAACTTTCCGAATTCGTATGTAAGATCGAGAGTCCATCCTCTGCCCAGAACATTGGGCCAACCGATAGATATATTTCCCACCAGTTTATCGCGAGCATTGTATCCGGCGCCAACCTGAAATCTACCAATGGGTTTTTCCACCACTTTCAGGGTTATATCCACATCGCCGTTGGGCAGAATCTCAAATTCGGGAACTACATCCTCGAAGTAGTTGAGAAAATAGACATTCCTCTGGCTGATTACCAATAAATTCCTTCTGAACACTTTTCCCGGATACAGGACCAATTCTCTTCTGATTACTTTTTCGAAAGTTCGAGTATTGCCGGTGATATTTATCAAACGCACATTTGCTCGAGGACCCTCTTCGATATTTACGGTGACCGATACAGTATCATCCGATATATGTCGCTTGGGCTCGACTTGGGCATGGATATAACCCTCGTCGGAATATGCAAGATAGATATTCTGAATGGATTCATCCATTTCCTCCTGATTGAATACATCTCCCGGTTCCAATTTAAATTGTTTCATTAATTGCTCGATTTTCATAACACTATTTCCCTGAATAGAAATATCACCGAGATAATATTTTTTCCCTTCGTTTACATAGATAGTTATGTAAATTCCATCTTCCTTTTCCAGCACAGAATCGGCGATAACCTCCGCTGTGATATATCCTCTCTTATGATAGAAATCCTCGATATTCTGCAAATCTTGACTATATTGTTGGGGATTAAATTTTCCTGAGCGCAAGAATCCTTTTGGTTTGGTTTCCATTTCTCCTCGAAGTTTTCTATCGGAGAATACCTCATTATGAATAAACTTAATTTCTTTCACTCGCTTATCTTCCCCCTCGTCGATGTGGAACACTAATTTTTTCAATCCCTTTTTGCTTCCATCTTTGATTTCATATTTCACCGAAATCCCGTATCTTCCCTCTTGTATATATTTTTTCTCGATAGTTTTTATTGCATCAAAAATTTTCGCATTGGATAGAAAAGACCCTTCATCTAATGATATAGCCTCCTCCAATTTCTTGTCATCGAGTTTTTTATTTCCCTTGAATTCGATTTTTTCCACTCGTGGGAATTCTTTCACTCGAATTTCCACCTCGTATCCATAAGGAGTTTTTGTGGTGAGTATCCGC
>QNEG01000392.1 GCA_003645115.1 bacterium
GGTATGAGTTGGCCGGTCGAATACTATAGTATTTCCGGCGAGCCTGTTCGCCTTTGCCACAGTATATCCGTGTTCCTCGGTTATGGTTGCACCGAGTTTACTGAAACCGATAATATGCTGGTCGATAGGTCTGGCGCCGATTGCACATCCCCCAGGTTGTGATACACGAGCTATTCCGAATCTCGCCAGAAGTGGTCCCATAACCAAAAAACTCGCTCGCATTCTGCTGACCAAATCGTAAGGTGCCTCATATTTGTTAACTCTTTCCGTATTTATTGAAATGATATGATTATCTCGGTCGAATTCTATTTCTGCACCGAGATATCGCAGAACTTCTATCATAGTGCGGACATCGGCTATATTGGGAATATTTCGCAGGACAGTGGTTCCTTTCTCTGCCAATATTGCCGATGCTATCATAGGCAGGACGGCATTTTTCGCAGAATATACGGAAATTTCGCCTTCCAGTGGATTCCCGCCATTTATCTCGAAATAATACATTTTATTCCTTTCTGGAAAAACACTTATTTTAATACAGTAAAAAAATATGCGATAGTCAAACTATTTTATGAACAAATCGACCGATTTTATTCATCAGAATTAAGTTCACTCTGTATTTGCTGCATCTGGTAAAGCTCGAAATAATAGCCTTTCTCATCTAACAATTCATTATGAGTGCCCTGTTCGACTAATTTTCCTCTGTCCAGAACAATTACCTTACTGGCATTTTGCAGAGCGGAGACTCGATGTGAAATAATTATTGTAGTTTTTCCTCTGCGAGTATCGATAAGCTTTTCCAGAATTGCATTCTCGGTTTCCGTATCCACTGCCGATAAGGCATCGTCCAGTATCAGGATAGGCAAATCTAAAACTATAGCGCGTGCTATGGAAAGTCTTTGTTTTTGTCCGCCAGAAAGTGTAACTCCTCGTTCACCAATCATAGTTTCATAACCATTTGGGAAATCGCTGACATCCTTGTCCAATTGGGCAATCTTTGCCGCTTCTATCGCTTTCTCATCGGGAATATCCACATTGCCGAACTTTATATTTTCCAGCAAGCTGGCAGAAAACAGAAATGTGTCCTGTGGAGTGATAGAGATTTTTGAGCGCAGTGAGGACAATTTTACATTCCTAACATCCACATCATCGATAAAAACAGTTCCCTGCGGTGGGTCATACAATCTTGGGATTAAAGCAATAAGTGTGCTTTTACCGGAGCCAGTCCTGCCGGTAATTCCAACGAATTCGCCCGGCTGGATAGTGAAATTTATATCCTGCAATTCCGGAGGTAATTCAGGATTGTATCTAAAAGTCAGGTTCCTAAATTCTATTTTCCCCTCGATTTCTTCTAACTCGATTGCATCGGGAGTATCCACTATATCCGGTTCCTGCTCGAATATCTCCACGATTCTGTCCAATGAGGCTTTTCCACGCTGATATAGATTTATTACCCATCCTACCGCAATCATAGGCCAGATAAGTAGCCCAAGATAACTATTGAATGCCACGAAATCGCCCATACTCATAGATGCGAGTATCACACCTCGACCACCGAATAATAGCACCATAGCAAATGAAAAACCGACTACCAATCCAATCAATGGCTCGAACATTCCACCGATTATTATCATTCTGATATTCTTATGGACATAATCCTTGCTGATATCTTTGAATCTTTCCGTTTCGAAATCCTGGCGAGCATAACTTTTTACTACTCGAATACCGGATACGATTTCTCTAACTCGGTCGGTCAGTGTAGCGAAACTTTCCTGAACTAGTTTGAATCTTCTATGAAGTATTTTTCCGAAAAAGCCCACTACGACAGAAAGCACTGGAAGTGGAATGATTACATACAATGTCAATTTGGGGTTGATAATAATCATCATCGCTAATGACGCCACCATTAGGAATACAGCATCGAAAGTGGCGACCATTCCGATACCTACCATCATCCTGACCGCTTCCAAATCATTAGTGGCGAGAGCCATCAAGTCGCCAATCTTATGTTTTGCATACCATCCCGGAGAAAGTGTTTGCAAATGTTTATAAAATGCTCGTCGAAGTCGCTTTTCCATTCGCCGAGAAATCCCGATTATGAAATACCGCCATATAAATCGCGTAATAACAATTCCAATGGTAATAACTATTATGAACAATCCTAATTTAAGCAACAGTGAAGTATTCGCTCTACCGAACGATAGTGCATCTACTGCTCGTTTAATTATTCGAGGTATCAGCAACTGGAAACTATCCACCAGAATCAGTGCCAGAATTCCCAGAAAGAATACTAAACCCTCGCCTTTCATATAAGGCTTTAATGTCTTGAATACCTTGAGCATCCGTTCTAAATTATAGATTATCTAAATTTTGGCAAATTATTTTTATTCAAATATCGATTGTGGTTATTACTCGAAGCGCAGCACATATATCACCATATTCTATCTGTGGAACTCCCGAGATGTGATATGCTTTTGCATTTAATAAGTGGAACAGAAACCGAATAGGAATATTTTGACAAAATCAGCACTATATTGTATAACA
>QNEG01000393.1 GCA_003645115.1 bacterium
TATTTACATATTGTGTAGCCTCGGAATATTCCGGTGGAGTAATTTCATTGACCTCCATAGTATCCACAGGAAATACGCCATCGTCGTTTATTGTTCGAGCACGAATCAGTTGGACTTCCTCGTAATCGGCATTGTAATTTATTTTAAAATTTGATAATCTCTTCTTCCCGCGATAAGTATATGCTTTTGCCAAAAAATATTTTTCTGTCTCGGAACCGGTGGGTGTCAAGGATACGACGGTGCTATCGGAGATAATATAATATGAGGCATTCGGGAAATTTTGGTGAGCTGGAACCGAGTCTATCAGTTCCTGCAATTTTGCCGATACCACAGTATCTTCCGAGAAGTCGAAAGCGAATAGCATCCCAGTTAAAATGATTGTAATCAACATTATCTTTTTCATATTTTCCCCCTTAATATGGATAATATTTTCAAGATTTATTGAGCCTCTCGAGTAAGGAACAGCATACCCTTTTCTGCATTCTTATATTTTGTATATGCTTTTCGGAAATCAGCATAATGTCGCAATGGAATATCGATATCCATAAGCTTTAAAGTAGAACGATATTTAACAATATTTTCCTCTATTTTATACTCCATATTGTAGTTAAAATATGGGTTGTTTATTTCCAGTTTATCGGGGATACTTTTGGAACCATAGGATGATGGCAACTCGATAGTTTCTGTGGTATTCGCACCGATAGTATACATAAATTGTAATGGATATTTCCGTTCTTCGAGTTTTGTGTATTCCTCCAGCACTCCCGCAGTGATATTGAAAGTGTTTTGAGCGCAGGGGACAGAAAGCAATAGATAATCGCCCGCTGGAATAGCATAATCGGGAACTTCATATTCGATAGTAATTTCCGCAGGGATGGAAAGGTCCTTGATATTCTCGGGTTCTATACTGAAATTCAGCAGATGAGCATTGGGAGCTATTTGATTGACTAATCGACGAAATAATCTCTCTCTATCTTCTTTCTCGAGGAATTGTCCGATTTGTCTAATAGCCAATTCATATACTCCGTTTCCGGAGATTTTCACCGTGCTGTTTAGGTTTCCTGCGGGGTCTATTCGAGATTGTGCGGTAATAGTTCCCATACTTTTTTGGGGACCGTATAGTGGAAAATATTTAAGGTCCTCACCCTGTTCGCTTAACACCAGATATCCTTTTTTACTATAATATTCGGGCAGTTGAGCATCCAAATCGACAGTGACATCCAGGAAATATTCTTCTCCCGAGCGAGTGCGTGCCATAATAATCTGATGATTGAACTGATTGGTGGCGATATCATATATTATGTGACTTATTGGATTAGTTAGGACATTATATGCCTCGAAACCTGCCTCTCTCAACATAGCTACTGCCAGTGCAGATTTATCCTTACAAACTCCAGCCCGAGCGGAAAATGTTTCATTAACATCGTGAGGAGTGATACCCTCTTTATCGCCCAGTGAAATGCCGATATATCTAACATCTTGTGCCACCCACAATCCGATAGTCTTAATAGAATCCATTTCTGTTTTGCAGGTTTCCACTAAAGAATTCACCATATCTGTAACGGCGGGGTCGGAAATGAGCATTGGTGGTTCGGTAACCTCCCAGGCTTTTCGAGATAGTTCTTTCCAGGATACATTGGAAAAAAGAACCAATGGTATAAATTGGTTGGGTGAGGGCATTCCAATCTCGGGGACCAAAGCCGGTGTGCTATCAGCCTCCCAAACCATAATATGATAATCTTGCCAATCATACTCATCAAATTTTATCCAGCCTTTACTATCATTCATTATTTTGTATCGGATTTGGCTGGCACGAGATTTCGGTATCAAATGAACCGAACGATTGTGATGGATTGGCTCAGAACTCTGGAAACCAGCACTCCCCGAAATTACTCCCTCAAAATAAGGTTTCTTGAATGTATATTTATACGCACTAACTACTGCATCGCCAGGGTATAATTGAGGAAATTGAACTATTTTTTTCCGAAGATTAGTCCAGTAGATATCCATTTCCGCCATACCCTCCGATGCTACCTGATCGATTATCTCACTATCCGGAACAAATTCGATAGTGGAATCGGGATGAATCACTCCCGCATATAATATTTCTACATCCATCATCTGACTATCGTATCCTAGTTCTACTTTGCTTTCATTTTTTAATCCCTGTGGAGTTAATGGTTTGCTAATCGCATAAGCATATGCGACTAAACTACCATCCTCATTGTAAATATTGCTATCTACAGTTTCGATAATAATAGAGTTCGCATCTGGATAAGTGAAAGCATCACCGGCATTAACTATCTTCGCCATAATTTCTGCTGGGACCTTATCGAATTTGGGTCGAGCAAACCCGAAATTCACACTTTTCTGAGAAATACAACCACCAAACAATAGCAAAGTTGCAATTATCAGGGTTATTATTATCCTTTTCATATATCCCCCTTAAAAAATTGTTTTTTTATCGTGTAAAATAATTCTTTACGGCTTCTACCAATTCATCCATATCATTTTTTCCATAAATATCGGATGAAGCAACCA
>QNEG01000394.1 GCA_003645115.1 bacterium
ATCCGTAGGTCACAGGTTCGAATCCTGTCGGGCGTATTATTATTTTGGAAATAAGATAAAATGAGAGATGTTATATTGCTATTCCAATAATGCATCGATTTTTTTTTGCATTTCCTGGAGAACAGTTTTTGGTTCAGCATCCTCGAAAACTATTCGATAAAATCCTTTTTGCCATATCTGACTGATTTGTGGATACGATGTTATATTCGGCCGAGCCTTCACATATTTTCTCATCTCAAAATATCCCTTAAAATCTACTTTATTTTCATCAGAAATTGCACTCCATCCTTCTTTGCGAACCGGGAACCAACCCAGTTTTTTCACCAATTCTTTTTGAACTTCTGCCGATGTAAGAAATTGTATCAATCGAGCGGCTTTATGCGGATTTGGAGCGGTTTTTGGTATTCCGAGATATCCACCGCCCAGTATGGTAGCTTTGCATTCGGGACCCTCCGGTAATGGTGCAGTTTCCATAGTCTGGTGCAATAAACCCTTATTTTTTAGATACGGAACCACGAAGGGCCAATTGAAATGTAATACTATTTCCTTATGCTCCTGTGCCTGTAATATCGAATTTTCCTTGTATGATTTTACTGCGATATTGAAATATTGTGATAATTCCTTCAAAAATTGCATAGTTTTCAGCGCTTGTGGAGAATCTGGTTTCAGCATACTCGCCCCAGCCTGCCATAGAAATGGAAAAATATCGCATACCAATCCCTCATAGCGAGCACATTTCAATCCGATTTCTCCTGGATGTTCCTTGGCTATCACCATCAATTCCTCCCAATTCGATGGTGGTTTATCCAATATATCGGAATTATACACCATCGCCTGCCAGTTCAATCTGTGAGGCAAATAGTAGAGTTCATTTTTCTCGCCGAATAGCCCGACTTCCCAACTGGCTTCGTCGATATTGGTTTTTAGTTCCTGCTCATTATGGATGAGAGTATCTAAACATTGCATTTTGTCCCGCAATAGTGGCAAGAGATACACATCTAATTCCACCACATCGAGTTCACCCTTTCCAGCCTGAACCTCAGCCTCTACTGCTTGCCGAATTTGAGCATACTGTTGAGCGATTAATTTGACCACAATCCCCGTTCTTTCAGTGAAATCATTCAGTATTTCCTTATATTGTTCTTGCTCTGCTGGAAGTAATGCCACCGCAATTTTCAATTCCTTCGGCTCGCCAGAACAACCAATGAACATCGCAGAAAATAATGGGACAAGTATTATCGATATACACAGCGCAATTTTCAGTTTTTTTGATAACATAAAAAATCCTTTCGGTATCATTTATCCTAATTCTATTCTTCCCTTGCTTTCGTATGAAAGTCCCACCATAAGAGTCAGGTATTCTCGAAGATGCCTTGTCAGAAGGAAATTGTCTCTAACAAATTTTTTTGCCTTTAGACCCATCTCTTTTCTTTTTTTATTGTGAGACATAAGATAACGAGTTCTCAATGCGGCGCCTTCGGGAGAATCCACTAGGAAACCAGTATGATGATTTACTACTTGAAGTCTGATTCCGCCGGTATTCCCGCCGATTACAGGTTTACCTTTCCACATCGCCTCGGTGACAGTTAAGCCAAATCCCTCTTTGATAGACTTTTGTAGGACTATATCCGCGGCGCGTTGCAGTATATTGATTGTCCTGTGGGCAGTGGGTGGCAAAAGCAATATATGAATATCCGGGTCGTCCTCGGCGGCTATTTGAACCTCGGACAATACTATTTTTCCCTCGGGGTCATCCGTGGAACCACCGCCAGCTAATATTAATTGAATGGATGGTATAAACTTTTTTGTAAGCTTATAAGCACAGATAACTCCCAGTGGGTCTTTAAATCTATCGAAGCGAGAAACCTGAAGCATTATCGGTCTCTCCCTATCTATACCAAAATCCTGACAGGTCTTGTCGATTTCCTTTTGGGGAATGGATATATTTTTCTCGCTCAATGGATCTATACTGGGCAGTATTAAGTATTGAGTATTTGGGAGTCGTTGAGCAAAATCCGCCAGAGAAAATATACTCGCATCGTATCCAGATACGAATTTGCTTATATACCTCCATATCGGTCTATAAGGTTTACTAACATCTATGTGGCATCTCCATATCCATTTTCCTTTTCGTTCATTGCAATATTGCAAAATGGGTGCAGGTTGCGGATCGTGGATAAATACTATATCCGCATCCACTAACAGAGATGATAATTTTTCCGCATTCTCACGGTTCACTCGTTCATATTCACTAATCATAGCCTCGGAAATTTCTATTCTTTTTCCCTGAAGACTATTGTGAAAAGTTTTAGTGGTCTCAAAAAATAATGGCGTTCCGGTGATTACTTCCCATTTGGCATCGATTCCCAATTCGCACATCAACGGAACTAATTTATTCAGTATTTCTGCTACTCCACCGCCTTGGGAAGTAGAATTTATATGAACCACCTTCAATCCCTTTATTTTGGATGCTAATTGCTGCAAGTGGTCTATCACATCCTTACCGGCGACTTTCGAATATTTTTCCCGTATATTACTC
>QNEG01000395.1 GCA_003645115.1 bacterium
ATATATATGCGGACATTGGTTCTATTGATGTTTCTTCTTCTGATAGCAGCTGCAGCCGGCTTTATCAGTTTGAATAAAGGACACCACATATCCGGTATTTCCCTGGGTTTCTGGATAGTGGAAGACATAACTATTAATGCACTTGTGAGTTGGACATTTGCTTTAGGCATTCTGTGGGCACTTGTGATATGTGTAGCACAGGAAATTCGCATGAGATTTCGCATTGCAAAGCTTAAGTCGTCGATAGGCAGACTTCGCGGTGAACTCGACCAACTAAGAACAATTCCTCTTGCTGATATGGAATTCGATGAGGAACCGGCAAAGGAGGACAGATAATGATAAGCAGCAGTCTTTGGGCTATATTGTTTCTATTTATAGTCGCGATTATAATAGCCGGTTTTTCCATTTACCGATGGCAATCGCGTCGCCGAAGCGGTGTCGATAGCTTCATCGCAGGATTATTAGCATTGGTGGAGAACGACCATCAAAACGCGGCAAAATATCTTAAAAACGCAGCATCACAAGATACGCAGAATATAGAAGCATTCATTATTCTCGGTGACCTTTTGCGTCAGCGTGGGGAAATTTCAAAGGCAAAACAAATACATACTTCACTTCTCGCCAGAGCATTTATAAAAACTGCACAGAAAGCACGCGTATATAAGTCCCTTGCACTCGATGCAATGAAAGAAAAAAAATATGCTAAAGCTGTGGAATATATACAGCAGGCAATCGCATTAAAATCCGATAGGTGGTCTCAAGAATTACTTCTCGATATACTCGAACATATGGAACACTGGAGCGATGCATATTCTCTGCTTTCGAAACTCGGTGGCGATGAAAGAATACTTGCACTTTATAAAGTTGAGATGGGCAAAGCCATCGTTTCGGACGATGCACATAAGGCAAGAATTATCTTCAAAGAAGCGCTTAGACTCGATTCCAATTGTATCTCGGCGATGCTCGCAATTGGAGATGCATATGCATTAGAAAAGCGTTTAAAAAAGGCGGTCGAATGGTGGACAAAAGCGCTGGAGAATTTCCCCGATAAAGCTCGACTTGTAATCGACCGGCTCGAGGAAGCCTATTATGAATTGGGTGAATTCGATAAATCGCGTGAACTCTATCGCCGCATGCTTAAATCGCATCCCGATGCGGATGATATCCGGCTTGCATTCGCGGCAATTTTCGAGAAGATGGGTGAATACGAGAAAGCAAAAACCGTTCTGCACCAAGCACCGAAGCAAACGCGTGCAATTTCTTTAGCTGAAGCAAGAATCGAATGTATAAGTGGCAACACGGAAAAAGTGACCCGCATATTGGAAAGCATTATACACGATGTCGCTGCAACGAGCTATATATGCGAATCATGCGGTTACAATTCGGAAAAACCGCTCTGGCACTGCCCTAATTGCGGTGAATGGAACAGCTTTGGAATATAAACTGTTTTCGAACGGCTTTTATAAATATATAATGAACACTAAGGTAAAAATGAAGATATACATTATCATTACAGTTCAGCTTATTCTATATTCACTCACATTTAGTGAACCATCCTATTCAAGCTACTGGCTCGCTAACGGATACTCCACAGAAACAGCAGCGCTTATGGGTAAAACTCAAAGTGGAGAAATACTAACACAACAATTGCAAAAATCCGATTCCCCGGAGACAATTTTTGAAATGGGGAGATTATATTATGCACGAGGACTTTATCGTCAAGCGCTGTCTTTTTTCAGAAAAACCGATTTTGGTGGAGACCTGAGACTTTTATATATCGGTCTGTGCAATATCGTTCTTAACGAACCTGATTCTGCAAAAACCGCACTGGTGAAAATCACAGACGCGCGAATTCGTGCATGGAGTTCCGCCGGATTGGCAAGAATATCGAATACCACTCCCACAGCAGCAAACGATTTTCCATATCTTACAAATTTCTTCCTCACCGGCTCGGAAGAAACCGAGCAATCGAAGAAGGGATACACATTACAGTTCGGTGCATTCGCAGACAGCACCCGTGCACAAAAGATGGTGGAGATATTGAAGGATATCGGTCTTACTCCATATACCACACGCATCGATGTCGGTGAGCGAATTCTTTTCCGTGTAAGAGCGGAATCATTTCCAACGAAGGAAGAAGCTCAACAAGCCGGCGCTGCATTGGGAGACCAGTTTATATTCATGGTCGTGCCGGAAGAATAGCCGGTTTATATTCATGGTCGTACCGTAAAGAATAGAACGGATTTAGAAATTAGAAAATCTTCCTAATATAATACTACGGATTTCTATCGTTTGAGCGCACACATAGATGCGCCTTTAAATCTCATATATCATCCATAATTTATCCCTTCATTTCTTCGATTTTTGCTTGCAGCGCAGGAACGACTTTGAACAAATCGTCAACGATGCCATAATGTGCAACACCGAAAATGGGGGCGTTTGCATCTTTATTGACTGCGATAATCGTATCTGCCGATTTCATACCCATCGTGTGCTGGAATGCACCGCTGATACCGAGAGCGATATACAG
>QNEG01000396.1 GCA_003645115.1 bacterium
ACTCGATGACTTCGCAATAATCGAAGGCGGACCGATGATGGGCTGTATCATAGATATAGATGAACCGGTGAAAAAGACAACATCTGGATTTCTGGTTTTTCCTAAGGAACATCCACTAATAGTGAATCGGCTAACTTCGATAAATTACATTCTTCGAATTGCAGCTTCGGCTTGCATGCAATGCCGTGCATGTACAGACTTGTGCCCGAGATATTTGCTTGGTCATCCCATAGAGCCTCATAAAATAATGCGCTCGACAGCCATGCCGTTGTCGCTGCCTGTAGAAACGATGACTGCGGCGATGCTTTGTTCGGAATGTGGAATATGTGAGTTGTTCGCATGTCCAATGAGGCTATCGCCACGGAGAATAAATCGTGAACTCAAGGAGCGATTTGCAGCGCAAAGTATTCGATTTAAATGCGACGATGATGAATTCATACCCCGGGAGGAAAGGGAATACAGAAGAATACCATCCCGTCGTCTCGCGGAAAGACTTGGAATACTCGACTATATCGATATTCATCCACAATTTATACCTATATTTCCCATTTCATCGAAGGTGCGTTTGCCACTGAAACAAAATATGGGTGTGCCGGCTATTCCTTTGGTAATCGTGGGTGACGATGTAAAAAAGAGCCAGAAGATTGCTGATATTCCCAAAGGTGAACTTGGAGCGCCGTTACATGCTCCTATCGATGGAAAAATTATATCGATAGAACCGGATATTGTTATAGAAAGTGCAAATTAGCTGTATTTTATTTTGTGTTGTTATCCGAGAACTACAAACAATACACCACCGATTGCTGCTATCATCGCTATCACTCTCCGTAAAGTAAGTTTCTCATGTAAAAGTAACGCAGCAAAAATGAAGACAAATATGTTGCTTGTTTGATTCAATGCCGACGCAATCGATAATTTGGTATATTTCATCCCAGCGAACCAAAGAAGCATCGCTACATATGCTCCAATGAAAGAACTCGATATCGTGTATCCCCAACTATGAGTTTTTATAAGAGATTTTATGATTTTTCCACGCGCGGGATAAAATGCCATAAATAACACTAAAAATAGGATTCCCCCGATGATTCTGAATTCGGTTGCCCAAAGTAAGGGCGAGCGATTAAGAAGTGGTTTTATCATTACTATACCCACTGCCATTAAGATATTTGCAGCGATTCCCAGAATAAAACCCACAATAATATCTCGTTTCGTTATTTTTGAATCCTTTTTGGGTTTCGTTGCGAATAATATCGCAGATAGAATTAAAGCGATGCCAAAAAGTTGTAGTAGTTTCAACCTTTCGTCGAGAAATATCATCGAAAGAATGACCATAGAGGGGCTGTAGGAACAGGCGACTATTGCGTTTAATCCAGCTCCAAGACGGTTCAAAGCAAAAAATAACAAAGTATCCGCAATACCGATACCGATAGCGCCACTGATAATCAGCAGTAGGTAATCTTCAGCGGGAACCGGTAGATATAAGGTTTCTCCAAAAATATACAATGTGGGAATAATGAGAATAAAGGCGAAAGTATTTTTGAATAGATTGAGGGCAACTGGATGTACTTTTTCACCGCTTTTCTTGAAAAGAATCACAGCAAAAGCCCATGCTATGGCGCAGGCAAATGCGCATATTTCACCGATATACATCATTTCAAATATCCCCTTTATGGAAACTCCAAAGAAACTCCACTATTGAAATTGTCAAAAGGTTTTTACAATGAAACTTCAATAAAAGGTGTTCTGTGATAGACTGTGCTGTTTCCGATGGGAAAAGTGTTTATACAGAATGACACCGGATGAATAGCTGTAATTAATACATTAGGCGATGATGTAGTCGATTATAATAAACGTTTTTTCATTTTCCCATCGGTTATATTCGGGTGATATAGAACTAATTGCTCTGCGGTATTGAAAAAGCGGCGATATGCAAGCTTGCCGGCAATGAAAGCGGCTATAGAAGGTGTGCCTACTATCAAATACATAATGATTATCTGAAATTTAACGGCTTCGAGCGGCGATGCTCCGGCGAGAATCATTCCTGTCATCGCACCGGGAAGATGTATTATTCCACCGACTTTTACGGTGTCTAATCTCGGTATAAGAGAAAGCCTTAATGACTTTTTAACTATCGATGCGGTCGCCATTCGCGGGGATTTTCCGATGGCGAGAGCCGCTTCGATGTGTTCACGACGGTCAAAGATGCCTTCATGCAGACGAATCATCGCAACAGAAAGAGTGTTCATGGAATTACCGATAACCATGCCTGCAATAGGTATAAGAAACATAGGTTTTGCTGGAATAATTCGAAGTAACAATAGCAAGAACACTGCAATCGATACCGTTATCAGCATCGCTAAAATTGTAATAGAGAATGGTTTAGGAATTCCTTTTGCGCGCCGTGCGGATGTATATGCGCCAACGAATGTCATCGCTAAAATCATCGATACGGTCCAAATAACCTGACCTTCGACAAATATAAATTTAAGTAGAAATCCAACAGCGATAAGTTGAACGAATGCACGAA
>QNEG01000397.1 GCA_003645115.1 bacterium
ATGGAGTCGCAATCCCCTATTAGCCGAGGAATCTTTTCCGATAGACCTGCGCCACGATGACTGGGTCGCATCGGGTCGTAAAAGTCGCAATCCCCTATTAGCCGAGGAATCTTTTCCGATACACCGAAGAGACCGAAGACACCGAAGAGACCGAAGACACCGAAGGTCGCAATCCCCTATTAGCCGAGGAATCTTTTCCGATAACAAAAATTAATCCACCTGGATTCTATTCCAGGTGCGTGCATGTCGCAATCCCCTATTAGCCGAGGAATCTTTTCCGATGACGTTGCTAGCGAGTGCAACCGGCAAACAAAACGAGCCGTCGCAATCCCCTATTAGCCGAGGAATCTTTTCCGATCCTTTGGCGGAGCAGTGGGTAAAAATCGATAAAGATGACATACGTCGCAATCCCCTATTAGCCGAGGAATCTTTTCCGATAGACCCATTTTTATCCCATTGTATATCAACGACTTACAAAACCATTTTTCCGAACCTATTGTCAATGAACCCCAAAATCCAATATAAGTGCGAATGCGAGTTTGTCAAGTCAAAAATTATCAAGGAGTTATAAAATTTCGGTCCGACCCCCTATTTTCGCTCTCTTGGAGGTTCGGAAATTTTTTTTTATACAATGAAAACTCGGTCCAATTCATATAATTTTCCGATACCCAATAAATTGATTTCGTCCTTGCAATCTGCACAGATACGATAAATTCGAACAGAATCTTGGTCAATATCTATTATCTCTTCTATTCTCTTTTTTAGAATTCTAATGTGTTTTTCATTCAGTTCTGCCTCGAAAACAGAATATTGAACTCTATCTCCATAACTTTCCATAAGTTTTGCCAATTTGGTTCGTCGTCCATCGTCCGGTATGTCATATGCTATAACCCAAAGCATCAATACTTCCTATAATCAAATAACCACAATTCTTTTTCATTTTTGATATAATTTTTCAATCGCTCGATTTGTAATTGTAATATTCTTCTATAACTTACTTTTTGAGATGTAAGTTCATCCTCGACCTCACTTTGTAAAACCTTTTCGTATTCTCTGATAAAAATTTGTATTGCATCCCGTCTAAATCGGATACCCTTTTCTGTTTCCATAAAATGACTTTCCTGTAATCTGTTGAGGTTGAATAATCTGAGAGCAACTCTATCTACGATTGGAGCTCGGAATATTTCCAGTATATCCTGCGCCAGAGATTGCCTTCCATATTCGGTGGTATGATAAAATCCCACAAATGGGTCCAGCCCCGAGGCTTCTGCCAACGCACCTATTTCATTCGCCAGAATAGTATATCCAAAAGATAATATAGAATTGATTGGGTCCTGTGGTGGATGCTTTGTCCTGCCAGTAAATTTCCATTCATCTACCAGCATCGAATCAAATGCACTAAAGTAAACTCTTGCCGCAGAACCTTCTAATCCTAATAGTTCATTTTCATTATCGCATTTTTGCACTCGATTGGAATATTCTTGCAATTCGTTCTGGTAATCATTCAAATTCCTATCTGGATGATAAGTTTCATATCGTTGAGTGAGTCCAATGCAATTTTCTATTTTTTGGTGGACTATTTTTCTGGCGAAATATAATTTTTTGCATTGGTCATTGTGCATTTCTATCTGCATTATTCTGGACTGCACATCTTTGGAATATGCCGGAACGAACCTGCCAGCTAAAGAACCATTATAATATAATAATGTTAATGACTTTCCATATCTGACCAGCCTTTTCACCAGTTGCGTGGAAAATTGAATATTTCCATAGACTATTATATTGTCTATGTGTATCAATTCCAGTTCTTGGATAATTTCATCGTCTTTCTCGATTATAACCGAAGAACCTTTCAGTTTGAGCTTCGCACCTTGAGTTATTACATATAAATTTGGCATAGATTTTTGACCATTATTAAATTGAGAAAGAGCAAAGAAATCAGAATTTCGGGAAAATCCTCAATTCCACCTCCTCAAAATCTATCATTTTCAATACCTTGTCAAAGAGCCTATCATAATCTTTCTTACTCCGCGGTTCCATATTATGCTCCAATGAACAATAATTTCTGGCTCGCATCAAATCGTTTAGGTCATCTTTCATTTCGTTAATAATCTTTTTTGCCTGCTTGTTCCTTTTTTCAGCAAGTAGCTTTATTGATGCTAACAGCGGTAATTTATAAAATTTATACTTATTGTTCCTTTTATAGCAGGCGAATTCTTTTATTAGGTATTGTGGGATATCTTCTTCCTTTACATTCGATGTATCTATTTTATGGTCACTTCCGAGTTTCCATTGAGTCCACAGTTCCACCGAGCGATAAAGCCGCAAAATCGCATCGGTGTATAGTCCCATTTCCCCTTTTCTTCTGGCATTTGCAAGCATATCTCTGACCAATTCTTCACAATAGTTGTATTGTTCCTTTTTGTTGCATAGCGCTTTAAGGAAACCGAATGATTTTTTTGCTTTGCATGCGAATTCATAAATGGAGCGGTCGTATTCCTCAGAAAGCTCGGAAATACTTTGCGG
>QNEG01000398.1 GCA_003645115.1 bacterium
GGTCCAATGCGTATTATTCCGATTATTTTGCTACTTGCAGTCTTTTGTGCTGCATTTGAAACAAATATTCCCAAGACTCGATGGATAGACCCCATAGGGGGCAATGCTATTACACGGGATGATTACGAACAATGCTGTGGTTTTCCGAAATCGCCCCTGCGGTTGGGTTCCGTGCGAAATGCGAAAACCGAAGACAACATAGTCGATATTATCGTCCAATCCATGTATTATGAAGACTTGAATGATGAATTGACCGTATTTGCAGATGACCTCGAACTCGATGGTTATTCGGTGCGGATAGATACGATGAGGTCGGGTCTTGCGGAGGAATTACGAGACCATCTCGCTGCGTTAATGCCCGATATCGTTGGAGCGATATTTGTGGGAAATCTTCCGGTAAAATGGTATCGAATGATAGAGGTTTCCGAATGGGATACGAGTATATCGGTTTTCCCATGCGATTTTTATTTCTTCGATATCGATGGATTTTGGTACGATTATGACGAGGATGGTTTATTAGACTATCACGACCCTGAGCATTTTAATGAAGCCGATATATGGATAGGCAGGTTGGATCCAACCAGAATTAGTTTCGACAACCCACTCGATATGCTAAAGCGATATTTCGATAGGAATCACCGCTACCGTAGTGGTGATATGCCTGTTTGGGCGGCGGCATTATCATACGAATACGAAGATTGGCATGAGTGGTTCGAATATGATTTCTCAGAGTTTGAACACGCCGATATTATGCGTGATATACACCTCTTTTCTCCACCGGATTATCTTGATAGAATTAGAGGGCAAGCGTATGAACTTGTTAGTATCATGTGTCATTCCAGTCCATGGCGTCACTATATGGATGTCGGACTTGTATATAATACGGATCTGAGTATTTTGCCTCCACATGCAAATTTTTACCAGCTTTTCGCATGTTCCGGTGCGAGGTTTGTCGAGCAGGATAACAGTGCGTGCTGCTATTTATTCATGGGTGATAGAGCGTTATGGGTGGTTGGAAGCACAAAAACCGGAAGTATAATCACATGGGGACTGCCATATTTTTTTCAAGGAATTCGAGATAGCTGTGTAGGTGAGGTTATGCAGGATTTTTTAACTATGGCGGGTGATTTTGTTCCCGATTGGCATTTCGGATTGACTATTCTTGGCGACCCAACATTGAAAACGATATATCACAGTCGTGGAACAACAACGATAGATTCTACAACCGGTTTCCCGGATGGCACTCTTCTGCCAACAAGCGGCGCAGCAGCAGATGTAAGGATTCTAAATAGTGTAGATGAATATGATATATATGTTCTTGCCGCGGATGAATATTCGGGAACGATAGACAAATTCTATTACGATGGTGATGTCGAATATGAACTAAGTACTTTTTCTATTATTTGTAACGCGGGTGAATTATCGATATCGAACGATATATTAGAACCAATCGGTGCTGGTGAAGGCGGTGCGCTTACCGTTGGTTCTATACTATCCGGATGGCCCCAATATATAGAGCGTGGTGACGGATATCATTCGCACCCATTTCCATTTAAAACAACGGGTGAACCGGCAGTGCTTTATACATGGCGGCAGCCGGATTTTCCTATCCCGCAATGCGATGTGTATCTTACATTCCGTCATGGTGGTATGTGGAATCCTGTCCCCGGATTCGATTTCCGTATTACAGATGATGGAATCGAGAAAATATATCCCTACGCGGTTCAGGATTCTATGGGTGTGATATGGATATTTTGGACAGCCCTATATTCATCGGATTCATATGTTTTATGTAGAAGCCTTAGTGGAGATTTGCTCGGAACCATAGATACTTTAGGTGAAGGTTCGATGCCTGTCGCAATCGTCGATGGCGATGGAATTATACATTCTTTTTGGCGCGATGAAAACGGATTTTGCTGGCATGTTGAAAAAGATGATGATTGGAATGAAACTGAACAAATCTGGGCAGCTCATGCAATTCTCAATCCCATGACAACTCTCGATAATGATGGGCAGCCGGCACTATTTTTCGCAGCACAGCATTCCGAAGCGAATACCGAGATATGGATGATATCCCGAAGTGAAGGAGAATGGATTACAGGAAGATTAACGAATTATGATGGTTCCGATATGTCTCCTACTGCGGTGTTTATGCCAACCGGAGAAATCCTCCTCGCTTGGATAAACGGTTATAATGGAGAACTCAGTGTGAGATGGAAGATTATCGATACTACGACAATCGAATGCAAACCGGTTTCAAAGCCTGCAATCAAGGAGTTTACAGCATATCCAAATCCATTTAATGACGTGATTATGATAGAATGGTCGAGCATCACCGATGCCCGAATTGTAGATATATCGGGTAATGTTGTTGACATCCTGAGTAATAGAAATACCCGTTGGAATGCATCATCGCACCCATCGGGGGTATATTTTATAAAAGCGGATGGATATAAAACAAAACGAATTGTACATTTGAACTAAAGTGCAGTATATATAAAACCCACTTGTAGAGTA
>QNEG01000399.1 GCA_003645115.1 bacterium
GTGGTAAAATGTTCATTGGAGATGCATTGGCAGGAAATATTGATGTTATAAATTATTTACTTTTAAATTCTATGTGGTGCACCGGAATTACTCTAATAGACAGTACACTTGATATTATTGTGGCTATTGATCATTTTATAGAATTTCCTCCATTTACGAATGAAATCAATAGATTATTTTTAGCAGAACCTAATGTAATAATATGTGGTGAAAATGCATATCCTTTTGCTTTTCTCAATGATTCCAATTTAATACCAATTGCTGCTATATCCTATCCATTTCTTCAAGAGAATAATTGTAGTTCATTTGTTATCTTTGCCACGGGAATTCATTGTTGGGAGAGAGACTATTTTGGGGCTAATATAGATGATTTTTATTTTGCGGCTAATATTTATAGGGGTCTTACCACTAGTTATCTCGAACCCGGTGCAATCCCCGGCGGCGGAAATGCCTGTGATGAAATTCCAGATGAATACCACTGCACCCGCGTCCCCAATCCATTCACTCCCAATTCTGATGGGATAAATGACCACTGCCAGTTTCTGTTCGAGGGAATGGGTTATAAATCCGCACAAATATATATCTACGATGTGCATTCGGTTCTGGTGCGCCAGATAAATGTGCCTACCGGTGCCGATGCGAAGCGGTCCGCTCGCTGGGATGGACTGGACAATAACGGAAAACCACTCCCACAGGGACTTTACATCTATGTAATCGAAGTGGATGGAGAAATTGTGTGCAAGGGAACTGTGACTATCGCCCGGTGAGGGATTATCACTGTGAGGCTAATTTACATTCTCGCTTAATATTACTCAGCGGATAAATACTACTTTGGTGAATAGTGAAAAATTATCCCCGGCAATTTGGACTATGTATAATCCGCTTCCGATTGTCCGTTCAGGTGTCCAGATAATTTTACTTCCGATGCCAGATTTTTGGTATATCAATTTTCCGGATAGGTCGAAAATATTGATTCTGCGCGATTGATTATCGGGATTAGGCTCGGAGATAGAAATTTTGCAATTTTGATTGAATGGATTAGGTTCGATTTCTATATCGATGTTTGCGGGAGTGTTGGCTTGTTCGGGTTCGATTGCGGAGGGACCGCCCATGAGATATCCGGTTCTATATCTGTCGTGACGATACATAGTCCATATTTCGCCATCGCCAGGACCTGCAGTAATGGCATAAGCTCGACCATAATTTGGGATAGTGTCGGAATATCCTCGTCCACCGATGAAAAAAATATCCACATTACCGTCATTATCGAAATCTGCGACTATTGGCGCATTTTCTATTGGATAATCCTCACCGGTTGTAAATTGCCAGACCAGATTTCCGTTCTCGCCATCGAGCACATAGAGATTGCCATCCGAAGACCCGAATATTACCTCCAGATTATCATCGCCATCGATTTCGGCGACCACAGCGCCACGGTCGATTAAATTCCCGGTATGATATGTCCAGATTATTTCTCCATTGGCAGAAAGGCAGAATAAATCAGTTTCAGCGCACAAAATCTCTGGACCCAATGAATCCGGCACTAATTCTGCGATAGTAACCGGTGGGAAAATATAATATGCCAATTCATTTTGCCATATCAATGAACCATCCTGGGCATCGAGTGCATAAACTTTGCCCGAATAGTCACCGATAACTAATTCTGGTGTGCCATCCAAATCGATATCTGCAGTAGCTGGTCCGGAATACATTCTATCATCCGCTTGGAATGTCCACAATGTGTCGCCATCAGAACCGCTAACCGCATACACCTTGCAATCGCCTCCATACATACCGAATGCGATATCCAACTCGCCATCGCCATCACAATCCAGTATGCACGGAGCACTTTGGATATATCCAGTATCGCAATAAGTTTTTTGCCACACCAGTGAACCATCTGCGCCATCGAGCACATATAGTTTTCCATACCAAGCGCCGAAAATAACTTCGAGCTTGCCATCGCCATCGATATCTGCCACCGATGGGGGAGAATCTATGCACTCGATATATCCCGTGGATGGATACCGCCATTTTATCTCTCCTGCGGGATTTAAACAAAATATGATTCCCCAGCTTGCTGGGATTATAATTTCGAGTGTATCATCGGAATCGAGATCGGCGATAACCGGAGCGGCATCCAGTGGTCCACCACCGACATCGAAACGCCATAATAAGGAGCCGTCCTCGGCATTTAGTGCATATGCGTGCTCATCGTCGAAATAGGTCCCGAACACTATCTCCAAGTATCCGTCATTATCTATATCGGCGCAGGCTGGTGAGCCATAGCACTGGGATAATAATTCATAAGTCCATAAAGTGTCGGGATATTGCGCAAGACAAATCGCAGAAAATAATATTCCTGTTAATATTACAATAATTACAAGTTTCATCGACTACCTCCTTTTTTAGTTTTTTCCTGTAAACCTGTTTCATTTTCCTGTTAAGAATTTAATTTAATTTCCTAAATGAGCACTCATTTTAAGATAATCACAGAAAAAACCGGCAATAAAC
>QNEG01000400.1 GCA_003645115.1 bacterium
GTGTAAATTTCTCATTTAATTGGTGGATTTCGAATGTTAATGAAACTTATGATTGGGGACCTTGCCATACCGAGATGGAGGACGGAACACCCAGCGGTGACCTGAATAAATATAAAGTGATGTCCAATGGTGAATTCGACTATGACCAAACCAACCTGCCCGACTCTGTCGATTCACCATATTGGCAGGGATGTCCCGCACCGGATGACCAATCATGGATAGATAATTTGGCAAATGGGTATGATACCAGGTTCCTTATATCTTTTGGTCCACTGGATATTCCCGCCGATTCAGCTGTTCACATGACAATTGCTTTTCTTGTGGGCGAAGATTTTCATCAAAATCCACAGAATGAGGAAGGACCGAGTTGGAGTCCGGACGAATTCAATTTCGATGACCTTGGATATGCCGCCTACTGGATAGCACTCATTTTCGACAATCCTGGTGTGGATACCGATAGCAATGGATACGCCGGCGATTTTTACCTTGTCGGCGACGATGATACAGCAAGGACTTCCGGGGATGGTGTTCCTGATTATCAAGGTCCTGCGCCGCCACCGGCACCCGATATTAAAGTCGAAACCGGTGAAAATAGTATTACAATATACTGGACGGGTGAAGACATAGAAGATGTGAAAGACAAGATTACTGGAATATACGATTTTGAGGGCTATAGAATTCATATTGCCGAGGCAAATCTCGACCAATATTTCGTTCCGCTTAAACAATTCGACAAAGTAGATTTTCTACAATATGATAGAATAGTAGTGATGGAAAATGAAGAAGGAGATAGTGTATTTACCGGCATATATAATGATGATGCAGTGTATGATGATTCACTATATTCTGTTGAAATAGTAACTTCCGCCAACGAGCATATCCGTGATAGTGTGGACCTTGTGCCGGAACCGATATCATACAATATGGGTATGCCTCCAACTGTTGAAAAACAGTTCGAAGGCGATGATACTATGAAAACATACTACTATTACACAATTGAAAATCTTCTCCCCGGTGATGACAAATATGTTGTTGTAACATCTTTCGATTACGGACAACCATCGAGGGCGTTGGAGGAATTGGAATCTTCGAGGACAAAATATGCGAGGTGGATTGTTCCTGCGGGAGCGTCCATCGCAGATAATAAAGTTCGAGTGGTGCCGAATCCATATAGAGTCGACCATGATTACTCGAAATACTGGGAGTATTCATATACAGGAACATGGAGTGAGTATTCGCGCAAACTGAGGTTCTTTAATTTACCGGCAAGGTGCATAATAAGAATATTTACTCTCGATGGGGACCTCGTTCAGACATTGCATCACGATGATGATGCGGATGGTTCTATGGTTGGAGCCGAGGACTGGAATCTTGTATCGCGAAATGACCAGTCTATAGCGAGCGGTATATATATATTCAGTGTCGAAGATAAGACCGGCGGTGAAGACCAGATTGGTAAGTTTGTGATTATAAAATAAATGTAGCATAAATAAATTATAGTCTGCGTTGCGAGTATATTGCCGAGAATGATATAAAGGAGGCAAAATGAAGATATATTCAAAATCTACGATTTCGATATTCACTGTATTACTTGTACTTCTACCCGTATTGGTTTTTGGACAGGCGAAGGTTGGTACCGCAGCGGGACAATTTCTTGAAATTTCACCTTCTCCTCGCGCGGAAGGGATGTCCAGCGCATTCATCGGTGTCGCCGATGATATTTACACGATATATTACAATCCCGCGGGACTGGCATGGCAATATCAAAGACAAGCCGCTTTTGCACATACGATGATGTATGCCGATATTAATATGGAATGGGCTGCATTTTCGATGCCTATGTTCGGTGGAGTATTGGGAATTTCAGCAATGGCTTTAAACGCAGGCGAGATGGATGAAACCGACCCGAAACATCCGGAAGGTACGGGAAGAACTTTTTCCGCCGGTGCACTTTCTACTGGAATAACATATTCAAGAGCGCTTACAGACAGATTCTCCATAGGAATAAATGCAAAATATATCGGAGAATATCTTGCAGATGTAAACGCAGAAGGATGGGGAATGGATATCGGGACATATTTTAAAACCGCTTTTCGTGATATTCGCCTCGGTATGATTCTTGGTAATTTTGGACCCGATCTCGAATATCTTCAACAAAGCTATCCGTTACCGATGGTTTTCCGATTCGGTGGAGCCGGTGAAATCATTAATGGTGAGAATCATAGAATTACTGTCGATATAGAGGGTTCTCACCCGAACGATAATCTGGAAAAATTTCAGGTGGGTATGGAATACGCTTTTAGGGAATTTGCGTTTATTCGCGGTGGATATAAAATACAATATGATAATGAACGTTTTACGGGTGGAGCTGGGGTTAAAATCCCAATCGGCGGATTAATTGCACGCGTCGATTATTCATTTACATATTTTGAATATGTTCCCGGAGTGCATCGTTTTGGACTTGCTGTGGGGTTCTAAAAAGGAAAATAATATCTTGTAATAAA
>QNEG01000401.1 GCA_003645115.1 bacterium
CTTATAATGTGCTACTTCCTCTACGAATTATTATCGGCAATATACTTCCAATAAAAATAAAAAATAGCTTGACATCGAAGAAACTATGTTTATCTTCCCCTAAGTTAGATTAGTCAAAGAATATAATATACAACTAAATATATAAAGTATTACTAACTATTTAATAGGAGGTTAAAATGAGTATTTCAAGGGGAATTGCTGTGTCCCTGATTTTCCTTCCTTTGATATTATTTTCGGCGGATATATCAGGAATAATATTGGATAAAAATTCTGGTGAGCCTATTCCTGCAGCAAATGTCATAATTGAGAAAGCAAATATCGGAGCATCATCAGATCTGGATGGACGATTCCGATTGCAAGGTGTCCCCACAGGGAATTGGGATATTATAGTTACAGTTCTCGGGTATGAAAAAATTACTCATCTTATAAAAATAGTGAAAGATGATGAGGAAATTGAACTCGAATTCAAATTAGAAGCGAGAGCGTTGATAGGCGATTTGATTACAGTTACAGCTATCAGGAATGAGAGAATATTGAAGGATGTTCCGATACGCACTGAAATCGTTACTTTAGAAGATATAAAACAAAAAGGAGCTACCAACATTTTCGATGCTCTTCAGAATGAACCTGGAATTCGTGTCGAGAAACAATGTTCTAATTGTAATTTTACATTGGTTCGAGTATCTGGCTTGGGTGCTGGATATTCACAAATATTGATAGATGGGCAACCCACATTCTCCGGACTGGCAAGTGTTTATGGGTTGCAACAGCTTCAAACAGGAAATGTAGAACGAATAGAAATTGTTAAAGGTGCAGGTTCGGCACTGTATGGCAGTGATGCCACGGGTGGTGTGATAAATATTATTACAAAAGAACCATCCCCTGTCCCCAAAATGAATTTTGGTATGTCGATAGGAGAACATAATACAAACAATTTCTATTTTTCTGGCACAATACATAGCGGGAGAATTAGCTCATCATATTATGCTCAGAAAGATATGAAAGGCGCTATCGATCAAACTGGTGCAGAAACATCGCCATATACAGATTCCGGACCAGATGGTTTTACTGATAGAGTGGAAAGTGATAATCTCGGAACAGAGCTGAAAATAAGAGTTTTTGAACCAATAGGAAAGGGTAGTAAAATAATTGCATTTGGGCGGTATCTACACGAGTTCCGGCGAGGAGGAAATTTTCAAACATGGGAAAACCCATTCGATATAGATTCTGAACATATTCGAACAAATAGAAGTGAAATCGGTCTGAAAGTAAAAAAGGATTTTTCGCAGGATAATCGTATAGAATTTAATTTAAATTATGTAAATCACTATCGTAATGCCACCAACGGCGCCGCCTGGGATAAAGCCATCGATGCTGGGATGCTCGATGAAAACCTCGACCTCACCGAAATCGGACAGCAATTTATCGATTCGCTCGGTATGGCACAATTCGAATCTGAATGGTTCCCGAGACCATTTATTGTCGAGGAAAATTTATATCTCGCGGACCTATCATATGTCCATCCGATAGGGACACGAGAGATTATGTTCGGAGCACAATACAGAAAAAGTAAACTCGAACAGAATATTAATAATGCTCGAAGTAATAAAAAAGCAGATGATTTTGGTATATTCACACAAATCGATCTATTCACATCGAGTAGGATTCTCGAGTTAGTGCTCGGTGCGAGATATGATATGCATTGGTCTGAGGACGAATTGACTGGCGGCAAGTATAAAACCGAAGTCGTAAATCCAAGAGTAGCAATAAAGTATTTAGCAAATGAAAAATTGACATTCAGAGGGACAGCAGGGACAGGTTTTCGAGTCCCATACTTGTTTTCTGAGGACCTTCATTTGTGTGCATCCGCACCCAGAATCTACAAAGGACCAGATTTAAAACCAGAACGAGCATTTAGCACTTCGATTAGCATAGATTATAATTTGAAATTTCATCAATTCGGTATAAATGTGTTCAATACCCAAATCGATGATAAAATCGAGTTCATTTCTGCCGATGAGGAGGAAATTCCTCATGGATTCGATTATAAATGGACTAATGCAGGGGATGTAAATACTCGAGGTATGGAATTGTTCGGTCGAGGTTTTCTGCTCGAAAAACTGGTAGAATACAATATAGGTCTGGTGTATAATATAGCAAAGTTTGATGAATTGCGCTTTACAGAGGAAAATTATCCAGGCAATGATGATGGCTGGGAAAATAGCGATTGGGTTCCACGATCGCCTGCATTGACAGTCAATGGGAAAATGGTTTTTTCGCCGGGGGAATGGACACTTGCGTTAAATGCAAATTTCACCGGTGCGATGTTTATAGACCATATGCACGATGAAGATATTGATAAATTGCGCATCGAGAAAACAGAACCATATATAATATTAGATGGTAGAATTTCCCGAAAGATATTCAATAATGCGGAGATTTTCCTGAATGTAGATAATATATTGAATTACACACAACCTAAACGCGATATAACCGATGCA